>CAYJFX010000103.1:0-6074 GCA_964369735.1 uncultured Treponemataceae bacterium | reverse complement strand
ATTGTTTATACCCTTCTCTTTCTAACAGACTCATGAGAACATCTCACCAAGTGGGAGCATATAAAAAAATTGAAGGCTTTGAGCACATTGATAAAATTATTAATATTGACCAAAGCCCTATCGGAAGAACACCAAGATCAAACCCTGCTACTTACGTTGGTGTGTTTAATGGCATACGTGATCTTTATGCAACACTACCCGATGCAAAGGCACGAGGATACAAGCCTGGACGCTTTAGTTTTAATGTAAAAGGTGGAAGATGCGAAAACTGTCAAGGTGCGGGTACCATTACCATTGAGATGAACTTTTTGGCCGATGTATACATTACATGTGATGTATGCCATGGAAAGCGCTTTAACCAAGAAACATTAGAAGTGCAATACAAGGGAAAAAATATTGCAGATGTTCTTGATATGACTATTGAAGAAGCAGCAGAGTTTTTTGCACACATTCCCCATGTAGCAAAAAAAATGAATACACTTTTATCTGTTGGTTTAGGATACATAAAACTCGGCCAATCTGCCCTTACCCTTTCGGGTGGAGAGGCACAAAGGGTAAAATTAGCAAATGAGCTTGCTCGTCCTTCTACCGGTAAAACATTTTATATTCTAGATGAACCTACAACGGGCTTACACTTTGCAGATGTGCTACAACTTATGGATGTAATAAAGAGGCTCGTGGACCAAGGTAATACTGTGGTTATGATTGAGCACAACTTGGACGTAATTATGCAAGCTGACCATATTGTGGATCTAGGACCAGAAGGTGGCTATCGTGGTGGAACTATTATTACAACAGGGACACCAGAAGAAGTTGCAAATTGTAAAGATTCACATACCGCAGTCTTTATAAAAGAAATGCTCGAGAGAAATAAGTAAGATATGACACAAAAAGGGATGCGAACACTTTTTATACTGTTTCTCTTTTTAGCTATGCCAATCGGGCTCTATGCACAAGAAGAAGATACTCAAGAGCCATCAATAATTACTATTGAAAATGCTCTAAAAACTACCTATATGCAAGATGAAGAGAATGATACAGACCTTATTCGATTTGAGGGTGAAGTACAAGTTTCAGTTGAGCAAGGTAGCTCTAAAACAACCATTTTTGCAGACTTTGTAGATTTTGATAGGTCTCGAAATAGTCTTTACGCTGAAGGTTCTGTAAGTATGGAGCAAAGTACAAATGGCGAAATTACGGAACGTTTAACGGCAAATTCGCTTCTTTTTAATACCTCAACACTTGAGGGCTTTTTTAATCAAGGACGAGTAGTACAAGAACAACAAGAGTCATTAAACCTCGATGATGGTTCGGTGCTCATTGTTTCATCTGAACTTTTTGCAAAAGGAACTTCAAACACGGTTACCTTTAAGAGCGGAAACCTAACCTTTTGCAACGATGAAAACCCACACTGGGAAATAAAAGCAAGTCGAATATGGCTTTTATCAGGAAATGAGTTTGCATTTGCAAACGCCCTACTCTTTATAGGCCCAGTGCCAGTTATGTATTTTCCCTTTTTTTACTACCCTAAAGATGAATTAGTGTTTAATCCATCATTTGGATTTAGGTCGAGAGAAGGATTTTTTGTTCAAACTTCTACCTATATCATTGGTAGAAAGCCACTAACAACCACTAGCGATGAAGACTCCTTAAGTGATGCGGGCTTTAACTTTATGCAACAAAGCCAACTTAAAGAACAAGAATTACAAGGTCTTATTCTGAGAAATTTAGATGAAAATGCAACAATGCCAACCGATTATTTAAAAATAATGGGTGATTATTATACTACATTGGGTGGCTTAATAGGTGTTGAAGGATACTTTGAGCCAAATAATGCTATATCAAGTATTGGATTTGATGTACGATTAGGTTTTAGTAATGTGGTATTTCAATTGGATGATTTTCCTATTTATGTTTCGTATGAAAACAACCAAAAATATCAGGATTATGGTTGGCTTTTGGGACAAAGGCTTCCTTTTAGATATGGGGCATCTTTTGAAACAGATATATCAATTGATAATTTGCGCATTTCCCTTGAAATTCCACTTTATTCTGACCCTTGGTTTGATGATGATTTTGATGATAGGCAAGAGTCCATGGATTGGATTGATTTTGTACTCAGTGGTGCCCTAACTACTCCCCAAACAGAAGATGATGAAGAGACAAGTAATGGGATTTCTGGATTTACGTGGGATTTTACTGCATCATATAAACCTTCAATACCTGCAATAAAACCATGGGTAGAAAACTTATCAATTTCGTCAGTGAACTCTGCAGTTGTCTTTACAAGCCAAGATACGCCAAGCTCAGAATTTGAAAATGCGAAAATTCAGCAGAACAGCCCAAATAGAGAGTTCTTTTATCCTTCGCAAATTAAGCCTTTAAGTATAACACTCGATATTAGTGGTGATATATTTGAATGGTCAAATCAAACGTCTACAGAGATACGTACAGATTCTAGCGCAAGCAGCCTTAGTGATGAGCAAAAAAATGTTTTAGAAATAATGCAAACACCAAGTGAGTTTTTACAAGGCGAAAAAACTGAAGATGAAGAAATAGAAGAGGTGCTTGTAGACACAGTTCTTGAACAAGATACCTTACCAGATGTTGAAATTTCTACAGAGATGGAAGATGAACATACACTTGACTATTCTCTAACGTACTCAATAAAACCAGAGGTATCAACCTTATATTCATATAGCGCAACAAAGCCACTAAGCTCAGAAGGGATAGCTCCTTCAGACTTTGATATAACAGACCCAAGGTCGGGTAATGTTTTTGTGAAATCGCCTTTAAATGTTACAAGCTCACTAAGTGTGTTTTCATCGCTTTTATCAATAAAAAATACTTTTCAGTTTTTGCCTGAGTATCAAAACCATCACACCCTATCTTCATTGTACTATACAGATGATGAAAAAGATGAATTAAAACTTGCGGACTATAAAACAAAGCAATTAGACTTAAAGAACACAAATACATTTTCCATAAAGCCCTTTCAAAAAATTGCTTTATTTAAAAATACATCAGTTAATTGGAACACATCTATTAATGTTGTAAGAACAGAATTTGTTGGTACAGTTGAGAGCCCTGAATGGGATTATCATACGCCTGAATGGGACGATGACTCAATTACACAACATAACCTCAATGCAACGCTTGAAGCAACACAAGATGACTATTACCAGAGGATTACTTTATCAACAAATCTTCCCCCTCTTGTTGACTTATACTCAGGAACGCTTTCACTTGGTTTTCCCATTGGTTCTGTAACTGGATCTACAGGCTACAAAAAAGAAAGCGCTACATCTACTGAGTGGCTTTTTCAACCGTTCACTCAAAGTTCAACATGGACACTGTTTGAAAAAACAGATGAAGGTGAAAATAACGAGCATAAAGTTACCTTGCGCCAATCATATGAATATGACATTGAAGAGAAAACATCTGAGCGATTTTCTGCAAGCATAGCATGGCAGGGTTTACAGTTTTCATATGACATGAGAAACGAATTTGATTATACTCTTGACCAAGTAAATGGTTGGGTAGCAAGCAGCGAAAAAACATTTTCACCCTATGCCCTTTCTCTTACATGGAATGTAAACAATGCCGAGTTTAAGAATGAAAGCGAAACTGTTTCATTTAAGCCAGGGCTTTCAACTTCGCTATCTTGGGATATGGTAATTCCTACCAGAAGTTATTTTAGTTTTCGCCCTTCTATAACTCTTGAAATTAAAGATTTTTTATCTTTGACTTTTTCATCAGAGAGTAGAAATGAACAGCTAGTTCGCTACGTTCAAGATGCTATTGGATTTACCCCTGAAATTCCTGGTGAAAAAAATATTTTTATAGACCTTTTTAATTCATTTGCATTTAACGATGATGTAAAAAGGGAGTCTTCAGGTTTTAAAATTGAAAGTTTTAACATAGCCCTTGAGCATGATTTACATGACTGGGTATTAACTTCAGAATTTGAAATTGAACCAAGAATTATCACTGAAACTGATGGTAGTCAAAAATTTGACTATAGCCCATATTTTACCCTTTCTATTCTTTGGAAGCCAATGAGCGGGATAAAAACAACAATTGAAGATGATTATGGCGAGTTTATGCTCAATCCATAAAATGCTAAACATAAAGGAACTAATATGCTATTTATACACTACCCTAAATGTACAACTTGTCAAAGAGCAAAACAATGGCTTATAGACAAAAACATTATGTTTGAAGAGCGAGACATAAAGACAGAAAATCCTAAAAAGGATGAGCTAATAGAGTGGCATAAAAAAAGCGGCCTTCCATTAAAGAAGTTTTTTAACACAAGCGGTCTTGTGTATAAAGATTTACAGCTCAAAGATAAACTTCCTGAAATGACAGATGATGAGCAATATGATTTATTGGCAACAAATGGAATGCTCGTAAAAAGGCCCATTGTTGTAACAGGATCAACTGTTTTGGTTGGATTTAAAGAACAAGATTGGAAAAAACTAATTTAAACTATTTTTTTCCCTTTTTTTTTAAGGCATCAGGATTGTTTTTTAAGTATTCATAGACGATATAATACGTGATTTCGGTATTTTTACCTCTAAGTTGGGTTGTAAAACTTTGCAAAGAAGAAAGGTTAAGTTTTAGACTTTTCTTTACCTTTTCTGAGAGTACAATTTCAGCTGGCGGACAGAGGTTCTCTAAGCGTGAAGCTGTGTTTACGGTGTCTCCTATAAGCGTATTATCATAGCGGTTATTTCCCCCAACATTACCACGGATTACAGGTCCAGTGCGAATGCTTATTCGAAAAAGAATTTCATGTATACCACTATTGCGCTTAACTTCATTAATTTTTTCTAACTCACCTTGTATAGCAATCATACTCTTTAGAGCATCTATTGGCGAGTTAAAGACGGCAAAAAAAGCATCTCCAATAAATTTATCTATATCACCATTGTATTCGTACACGTAGCGGGTAACAATTTCATACGCTTCATTGAGGTTTGCAATAACCTCTTTTGGTGATAGGTTTTCTGACATCTTTGTAAAGCCAACAATATCGCCAAATACAACAGTTGCTTCTTTTTCCACTCCTGGAAGAGACAGTACTTGTAAATGAGCACACTCTTGGGCAACCTTCCATAGATTTCTCGGTATATAGTCTTTAATTAAGTCTAGCATTATAAAATCTGTTATTGCCTTATCTTGAAGGTGTGCTGTTCGATTTATTTTTTCAGAAACTATAATAGCATTAAAAAGAAGCGGTCGTAATGCTAAAAAAAAGCTTGTTTCGTCTATTTGTTCTATTGGAATAGTTTTATCTGCACCACATAAAAGGAGTCTCTTAGCCTCCTCTTTATTGTTTTGCTGCGTAATAACTAAAATTGTTATATGCTGCAGTACAACTTCATTTTTTACTGTATTAATGAGCTCTTTTGCTGACTGATTTTCTAAGTCAGAATCAACAATTATTACGCCAACTCTTTGTGAAAAAAGATGATTATAGGCATCATCTACGTTATTTTCAAAAAGTATTTTAATTTTTCTTTCTTGAATTTTAATAAATTTATTAAGTTCCCCCAGCCACTGAGAGATGTCATGATTGCCAACGTACAAAATATCTAAGCTCATAAATAAATAGTAGAGTAAATTTTATGCAATGTCAAGCCAGTATACTTTTCTGTTTATTATTAAAAAAATGAAAATTATTGTATGCAAATACCTATTTTCATATTTACAAGTATTGACCAAACACAGTCTTATTTGTTATAATACCTTTACTTGCGAAATTGTTCGCAGTACATGGTGCCTGTAGTTCAGGGGTAGAGCGCAAGATTGTGGTTCTTGTTGTCGCGGGTTCAAATCCCGTCAGGCACCCAAAAAGAGAAAAGTGTAATTCTTTACAATGCAAAGAATTACACTTTTTTTATGCCTTGAAAATTTGCTAATGTAAGCACTATGTCTGCAAAATCGCATTTCCCATCTTAAAAAGAATAAAGATTATCAGAAGTAATTACTACAAGAACTCCTAGCATCATAGTATATAAATCCTCAAAATAAGAGCCTCTATTTTAAGGTTTGTACTATGTTTAATC
>CAYJFX010000102.1:0-6147 GCA_964369735.1 uncultured Treponemataceae bacterium | reverse complement strand
ATCAAACAAAAATAGCAAATCCAGCTCCTCTTGGGCTAATCGGATTTGGGATGACGACGGTATTATTAAACCTCCACAATGCAGGGGTACTACCTCTTTCGCTTGTAACAATTGGTATGGGAATTGCACTTGGCGGGCTTGCACAAATTATTGCAGGTATTATGGAATTTAAAGCAGGAAACACTTTCGGTGCAACAGCTTTTACAGCATACGGAACATTTTGGTGGTCTTTGGTAATTATTTGGATTTTACCAGCAGGAAACGCAGCAGATTTAACATCAATGGGCTTTTACCTACTTTTATGGGCAATTTTTACTGGTGGAATGTTTATTGGAACTCTTACTCACGCAAAATCAACTCAAGTGGTTTTTGCTTCATTGACCATATTGTTTATACTTTTAGCAGTAGCAGACTTCACTGGAAACCACACTATAAAAGTGATAGCAGGTATTGAAGGGATTTTCTGTGGTCTTTCAGCTATCTATGCATCTCTAGGACAAATTATTAACAATGAACATGGAAAACAAATTGTAAAATTGTAAGAATAAGATTTCTCGACACGACGAGGATAACAAAAAAAGCTTGAAGTTTCCTTGAAGCTTTTTTTTATTCTTATTGACAAATACCCCTTAAACACCGATACTTTATATATGAAAAACCTACTTTTGCTAGTTTTTGTCGCGACTTTAATAAGTATCTCTACACTTTACTCTCAAACAGAAGAGCCAACCATTGTATATGAGGGTTCTGGTTCTTACTGGATGGTTGAACGCTCGGACTTACGACGCTATGATAATGGCAGATACACAGGGCTTACCCAAAGAGAGATTCGCTCCTTTGTTCATCCTATTACTGCTCCCCCACAAAGAGAATTAAAGGGCGATTCTATTTTAATAGCATCAAAAAATGCAGGCGTTGGCTCATGGTTTGATGGTAGCTTTTTTGTTGCCGAAAAAACACTTTCTAACCAAAGACAAACAGCTTTAGGCCTCGATGGCGCAATTCCGGCAACTTTTTTTATTTCTCCCGATGGCACCCTCATCCCCATAGTTGATAATGGATTTCCAACCTTTAGAAGCTTCCCGGCGTTCCCAGAAGAAGTGCTTAAACCAGGAGATACTTGGATTGCAGACTCTTACCGCTCGGTAGACCCCTTAAACAAAGGTGTCTACACAAAGCTAAAAATGACCGTACAATACACTTTTGTTGGTGAAGAAGTTTAT
Organism: uncultured Treponemataceae bacterium; assembly: GCA_964369735.1. Taxonomy (GTDB): domain Bacteria; phylum Spirochaetota; class Spirochaetia; order Treponematales; family Treponemataceae; genus CAYJFX01. The sequence goes on along the minus strand of CAYJFX010000102.1, from coordinate 4,924 downwards.
CTTGGTGAAGAAGTTTTTAGAATTAGAGCACAATGGGCAACGCGATACGGACAAACATATTGGGATTTTGGTGGCGACCAAGAATTAAAACAAGCAAATGGTTCTCATAAAGCGAACATAATAGTACTAAAAGATACAGGGGCAGCAATTCTTATTCAAGATACTGTTGATGAAACCTTCGTGTATCATAACGGGCAAACGGTACAGTTTAGAGGAAGCATAAACTTATTTACCGAATTTCCACCAGCTGTAAATACAGAAGACATTTTACCCGCCCTCGGAAAAATTGCTAGCATTGCCCCGGGAACAGGAACAACCACTGGAGAAAGCTCTTTATATGGGGCACCATCGTATGACAGCGCAAATGCTAATGATTCTGCTACAAACAATCAATCTTACGGTTATCCTGATATCGCCACTGAAAGCTTTTCGGCAAATGACTTACCGTCATCAAATAAACCTTTAACTAGTGATGGCGCCATCGGTAGCACAAATGGTAGTCTTGCTCAAAATACTGACACAGGTGTCACAAGCAATCTTCCTTTGAGCCCGCAAGTTGCTACAAACAATATGGTAGTGGAAGAAACCCCTGCAGGATTGCGTCTTTCTGTTAGAAATATTCAATTTTTACCTGATAGCGCAGAGTTTTCTGAAAATGAATTTGGTCGCTTAGATTTGATTGCAGATACCCTCATTGAAATTCCAAATGCACAGTTTTTAGTTGAAGGGCATAGTGCCTCGACTGGTAATCCGCGTGGTGAAAAGCAGCTTTCTATCGAACGAGCACAAACAATTGTTCGAGAGCTTGTAAAAAGAGGAATCGATGCCTCTAGGTTTGTAACAAATGGGCACGGATCTGAAAATCCTATTGCATCAAATGAAACCTTTGAAGGCAGAGAAGCCAACAGACGCGTAGAAATTACTATTTTAGAGTAAAAACTTAGTAAAACTAGGCTCTATACTGTTTGACAAAACAAGTTTATGCATATATAGTAGAAAAATGAAACATACTAATGGTTTTTTGAAAAAAACAGCCTCAAAGATATTGGTTTGCCTTTTTATATTTATAATTGTCGCCCTCTTACCAATCATTGTCTTAAGAGAAAACTATTCTTTATCTGCATTGATTATAGTTCTTGCCATCGATAGTGTTATTCTTACAGTGCTTTTTTGGATTTTAGTCCTCGGCCCCATAAATCGCTTAAATTCCTACCTTACACAAATAAACAACCATGACCTTAGTCCAAGGTGCAACTTAGGTTTTACCACACCAACAATTGGAAGCGCTGAAACCCTGTTAAACGGAATAATACTGAGTAATTTAAACGACCTAGTAGAAAATGTAAAAGCAGCCGTTATTAATGCCCAAGACTCTTCAAATGTTTTTTTAACTGAGGTACAAAAAGCTATTACGAATGCATCAAGAATCTCTCTGGGTGCAGACTTTATTGGCTCTCGCGTGGAAAACCTTGAAAATCTTCTTGAGGCGTCACTTAAAGAAAACACTATTGTACAAGAAAACATTGCAGAATATGGTACCTTTATGGACAACCAAGTGCAATCAATTACAAAGACAGGCGAACTTATCGATGAAATAACAATTCGCTTAAATGAGTTCCTTGAAGGACTTTCAGATAAAAAAGAAAAATCCCAACAACTTGGAAGCCTCACACAAAAATCATTACAGACAGTTAAACAAACAATAGAAACAGTAACACAAATATCAGAAAATATAGGAGTAATAAAAGACACCATTACCATAGTTGCATCTGTTGCAGCGCAAACAAACCTTTTAGCAATGAATGCTTCAATTGAAGCAGCACACGCAGGACAAGCAGGCCTTGGTTTTGCCGTTGTTGCTGACGAAATACGAACGCTTGCAGAAAAAACAGCCCACCAAGTACAAACAATAACATCTTCGCTTGCCGGTATGACAACATTAATAACACAAGCGGTAGAGCACACAAACCTCACAGGGGTTGCATTTGAAAAAATCAATACAGATGTTTTAGAAGTTGTAGAAATTTTTGATGATGTTATTACTTATTACGGTGAGTTAGGCGAAAAAAATAATACCATTCATAATAGCTTTATACAGATTAGAAAAACGGAAGATGAAATATCAGAGCGCATGAATATAATTAAATCAAAGGTAGACTCAAACACAGATCACCTGGCGGGAATTCATGATAGCACTGAGAAAATCCGTGATATTTTAAAGCGCAACACAGAAGAAGCTCTCCACTTAAGCCATGTACAAGCACCAATCTATGCAAATGCAGTGTATAACGCAAAAAAACTTGAACAAATACGAAAATTTATAGATGTTTTCCATTTAGCAGACACCCCGTACGATATGTGGAAAGCAGACAAAACAGAACTACACTCCCTTCTTGAAGCCATTTTTGACCACCTTGAATGGACCGTAAGACTCTTAGACTTTTTGCATGGCCGCTCAGATGAAATTCGCCAATTTATCCCCGAAAAAACAACCCCTTTTGCTCAGTGGCTCTATGGCCCAGAGGGAAAAGCCTGCTCAATGCATGAAGAATATGCAAAAATTATTGCCCACGATAAAGCCATCCACGAAAAAGCTAAGCTTGTAGAAACACTTACCGTGGCAGGAAAAGAACAAGAAGCAACCATTGAATTTTCAGAACTTCTAGAATACTCAAGAGAAATGGTTGTTCTTTTAAATGACTTAAAAATACACGTGATAAAACGTTCAATAAATCCAGATACAAAACACTACACTGCTTCATATACAGAAGTTGACCCTGAATATAGCGGTGAAGTCTCAAAAACAACAGCACTTTTAGAAACAGAAAATATTTCTATTGAAGATGCGTTTGATGATAGTAAAACTTTGGGTGATGAGATTTTTGTTGATGATGAGTTACTTGAGGAAATTGAAGAAGCAGAAGAAATCGAAAACACAGAAAAATTATATGTAGAAGAATCTGAGCCTGATACACACTTTCATATAGAAGCAGCCATGCAATTGGATGAAAGTGAAAAAATCATCGATGAGAAAGAGGCCCAACTACCTATTGTTTCAGAGGAAGAGGGTATGGTAGTTGATATTGATGCGTTAGAAGATGATTTAGATATTTTTGATGATTCTGATGAGCAGGGCTATTAACACTGGAGTTCAAGACCATCAAAAGAAGGGTATATGTTTTTTTGCCCTTCTTTTTTATGCTCATTAATCCAATTTTCTATTTGAGTATGTGAAAAGTCGTGGCTTATATGTGTAAGCCATGTGTTTTTAGCCCCAATTTTTTCAGCATATGCTAAGCTTTCTTTAAAACAAAAGTGCGTTGTATGTTCTTTTTCTCGTAAACTATCAATTACACAATGCTCTACTCCTTTTATTATAGATATAGAATCATCACTTATATAGTTACAATCGGTAATATAGGCAAAAGATTTGCTTGTTGTAGTATCCGTAATTTTCCAGCCCGTAACATCCAAACAGCCATGCTTTATTGGAACAGGAATAATTTCTAGGCAACCATAGATTATTGGGTTTTCTTCTGTGTATGCATCGGCGCAGACAAGTTCTAGGTATGGCTTTCCTCCGCCTTCTTGTGTTGTTTTAAATACATAGTCAAATCGGTTTTCTACGTCCTCTACAGTATTTTTGTTGCTAAAAATTCTCAATGGATTTCTTTTTTTAGAATCCTTTTTTACTTTTTTAGGATTCCATGTATGAGAAAAAATACGTAAATCATCTAAGCCGTGCACATGGTCGGCATGCGCGTGCGTTAAAAGAACAGCGCTCGCCTTAGATAAGCCAAATCGAAGCGCTTGAAGGCGAAACTCTGGAGAAACATCAATTATTATTGTTGTACCATCACTAGCATAGACAAAGGCGCTCGTCCTATACCGCGTATCTCTTGCGTCCTCTGATTTGCAAACAGCACATTCACAGCCTATGACAGGAATTCCGTGACTTGTTCCTGTACCCGCTAAAATTATTTTCACTTTTGCTCTCTATTGGTTTGTGTATTGCTCGACAACCTCTTCAACGTATTCTAGTTGAATGTTTGCCGTTTTGAACATTGCTTCACTTTCTGCGCCAGCATGGTATTTTTTTTCACACACGACACGTGTTATGCCACAGTTAATTATAAGCATTGCACATGTTCTACAAGGAGTCATTTTACAATAAACAGTAGCTCCTGCCAGTGGAATACCGTGGCGAGCCGCTTGGCAAATAGCATTTTGTTCTGCATGAACGGTGCGCACACAGTGATTTGTTTCGCTACCATCTTCATGAATCATTTTTTTCATTTGGTGTCCAACATCATCGCAATGTGGAAATCCTACAGGAGAGCCAACATAGCCTGTTACCAATATTTGATTATCCCGTGCAATAACACAGCCCGATTTTCCTCTGTCACACGTTGCCCTTTTTGCAATAGTGCGTGCAACTTCCATAAAGTACTCGTCCCATGTTGGTCTTTTTTCAGCTTCGCTCATCATTATTACTCCTTTTTCTATTTAAAACTCTTTTTAATTTGCTCTATTTCATCTCGTAAGAGAGCTGCTTCTTCAAACTCTAACCTTTCAGCATGTTCGTGCATTTGTTTTTCCATAAACTTTAGTAGCTTTTTGCGTTGGGCAGGTATAAACATATTTGTTGCAGATTTTATAACAGAAAGCTCTGTAAACACTGCTTCTTTTTTTTCTTCGTTTTGGCGAACTAGTATATCTTCAATAGCCTTTGCAACGGTAGCAGGGGTTATGCCGTGTTTTTCATTATATTCTTCTTGTATTTTTCGTCGTCTGGAAGTTTCTTCAAGAGCCTCTTTCATCGCTGGGCTCATTTTATCGGCGTACATAACAACTCTGCCTTCACTGTTCCGTGCGGCTCGTCCAATAATCTGAACTAGGCTGGTTGTAGAACGCAAAAAGCCAA
>CAYJFX010000101.1:0-6255 GCA_964369735.1 uncultured Treponemataceae bacterium | reverse complement strand
CCTCTATTTTACTGAAATTCTTAGAAAAGTCAATGACTACAACGAAATCAAATCCCCATTTTTCAAATGTTTTCAATCGCAAACGCAAGGTGGATATATCCCCCGTATATCGCTCTTTTTCTTTAAGCTTTCTTGGTGAGTTTGCAAAAGTGATGATGCCTGATTGCTTTTTGTGCTCCTTTGCATAGGCTAAAACCCTATTACACAAAGTTAAATGCCCCACATGTGGACCATCAAAGCCACCAATTGTGAGTGCTGAGCCATTAAAATATTTATAGCAAGGAGAATCAGGCGAGGCTGCATTTAATATATCATCCCAAAAAATAACTTTCATCAAATTTTTTCTTTGTTAAAGCTGTACCTATTTTTTAGTTACATCAGGTACATATTCAATTATATTCCCCTTATTGCTTCTTTTTACTCTATACATGGCTTCGTCTGCAGCACGCAATAAGTCTCCACTCGTGCTTGCATATTCTCCATAAAAGGTGTATCCACCAGAAATACTAACGGGCACTTTTTGTCCATCTGCTACAGTTATAGTAGCTTCTGTAACCATTTCATGAAATGTTGCTATATTGTACCGTATATCTTCTTTCGTATCACTACCATATGCCACAATTACAAATTCATCACCACCTAAGCGGGCTACGATTTTATTATTACATGGACATCGTTTTATTAGGTTTGCAGCACTTAATATAAGTGCATCCCCACTGTCATGCCCAAACGTATCATTAACGTACTTTAAATTATCTAAGTCAAGCATAAGAACAACTAACTCATCAAAGCTTTGACTACTTGAGAGAATATATTGTAGTTTTTTAAGAAAAGCTCTTCGTGACTTCAAACCAGTAAGCAAGTCAGTATCTCTCTCTGTCTTGATTTGCTCTTGTTTTTTTAACTCACTTGTCATATCAATAATAAATCCCCATACTTTATTATTTTCACTATAAGATTTAATTTTTAAAAACAATGGGGTTTTTTCTGTTTCTACAACGAAAATATCTTCCTCACCTTCAAGTTTGTGAGACTGTATTGAGTCTAATAAATCTCTAAAAAGAAAACTCTGAGCAAGAAGAGTATCCATTTTTTCAGGAGCAATAGATAATATTTCTGCGATTTTACCTCTCACTTTTACATCACCTGACAAGCAAGAGTATTCAAACATTGCAACTGGCACCGTTATGCTTTGAAACAGCCGTGTTGTGTGTATATCATATTCAAGTAAGTTTTTTATCATTTCATTTATGTTATTACTTAAAGTTTTGAACTCAGGCGTGGAGTGTTCATTCATTTCAATATCAAGATTCCCATTTCCAATTTTTTTCATTTTTTCAATGAGCACATAAATCGGTGTTATTATTACTTTATTTAAGTAAAGCATTATTACACCCATAATCGCGAGTGCAATAAGAACTACAATAAACATTGTAACAAGCGCTGAATTTGCTACATTTTCGTATAAAATGCCTTCCCGAGTATTTATTACCAGTGTAATATCATCCATCTTTGTTTCGTGGTAATGGACTCTCTCACCTTCACGTAGTACACTAGTTGTAGATATTACTTCATGATTAAGTGAGTGAATATCAACACCGACATAATCACTATTAGTAGCTGCAACTATTATTTTTGAAATATTATCATATGCAATAAACGTTTTATCGACATCATCAATCATTAATGGTAAAAGATATGAAAGCTCTGTTATTTCTAGGGCTTCAATTAAATGCCTCGGCTCATGACCAATTTGAATAATCATATCCTTCTCTTCATTCCATACTGCTGCATATTGCATTATTTTTTGCTCTGCAGTATTGGGAGTAACATCTTGTGCAAGCTCAAGGCTACGGTCTTCTAGCAAAGGAGCAAAAAAGGCCATTTGTTCACCTGAACTAAATGAATACCCATAATATTCAGGGTGTGTCCCCGCAAAAATGGTCCCTGTTTCATCAAAAAAGTGAATTTCATCAAAAGCTAGTAATTCTCTATAATAATCGAGAGTATCGTTATTATACATTGCACCCGTATCATTCTCCAAAAAAAGAGAAACACTTCGGGCTTTCACAAGGTATTCATGCTTTAACACATTTTCCATCTCACGTATTAGGTCTTTGTTTTCCTTAATTTTTTCATGGATTTGTTCACCTGTATATGAAGAATTATAATAGAACTGGTTTCGAGCAGCCTTTGATTGAAACAAGTAAGCTAAAAAAAATGAAAGGGTCGCAAAAATAATTATGAGGAGGATTAATATTACAGCAATCATTTTTTTCATAATTTCCTCTTAACCAACATATAAAAACCATAATTGTAGTAACCAACTACTTCTTTAAATATACTACATGTATACATAATGTGCAAGAAGTTAAAAGCTCTTTTTATAACATTTACACAACCACAAGCTTTGTGTTATACTAAAAAAAACACTTAAGGAAAGTACTATGCCAATAGCAAACCATATAAAAGAAACAATGACATCAAAGGGTGCAGGAGTTATTCGTGCAATGTTCGAAGCTGGAATTGAATTAAAAAGGATACACGGAGAAGAAAATGTCTTTGATTTTTCGCTAGGGAATCCAGACTTAGAACCCCCTAAAGAAGTTGCTGATGCAATATCCAAATTAGCAAGTGAAACAACACTAGGTAAGCATTCCTATATGCCCAATGCAGGATATGTGGAAACAAGAAGCGCAATAGCAAAAAAGGTTTCAAAAGAGCAATTCCCAGATGGTTCAAAAACCCTTACGAGTGAACACACTATTATTACCGTTGGAGCTGCTGGCGCATTAAATGCAGTTCTTAAAGCAATATTAAATTCCAATGATACAGTGCTTGTTTCGGCTCCCTTTTTCCCAGAGTATACTCATTATACAAAAAATCATGGCGGGACTTTATTACCCCTTGGTGCAAATGACGACCTATCAATTAGCATAAAAAACTTTGAAAAAGCACTAAAAGAGCACTATGTTGCAGCAGTACTTATAAACTCCCCAAACAACCCATCGGGAAAAATCTATTCACAAGAAAACATTTTAGAGCTAACAGCTCTATTACATAACCATGGAAAAAAAACAGGGCGCTATCCATATATCATATGTGATGAGCCATATAGAGAAATAGTTTTTAACAACAAAACTGTTCCACCTATTTTCCCACTTTATTAAAATACCATTATTGGTAGTTCTTTTGCAAAGAATTTAAGCTTGCCAGGAGAGCGCATTGGCTATATTGCAGTTAATCCAAGCTGTCCAGATAATCAAGAACTTATAGCTGCATGCACCTTCACCAATAGAACTCTAGGATTTGTAAATGCTCCTGCTTTTTTTCAAAAGGTAATAGCAGCCTCATGGGATGCGAAAGTTGATTATTCACTGTATGAAAAGCGATGTAAAATGATTTGTGATGTTGTTAAAAATGCTCATATTGATTTTATTGAACCTGAAGGTGCATTTTACCTTTTTTGCAAGGTTCCAATGCCTAAAAAAAGTGAACATTCTTCATTCATTGATGATGACTTTGCTTTTTGTGATCACTTAAAACAATATAATATACTAGCTGCACCTGGAACTGGATTTGGTTTGAAAGGCTGGTTTAGGCTAGCTTATTGCGTTTCAGAAAAAACAATTAAAAACTCGAGCACTGCTTTTTCCAAATCACATGCAGAATGGTAATAACGATCTAAAAACTCAAAAAAATAGTGTCGCTTATGCATTTTGTGCATTGATAAGTTCTTGTGCAATAGCGCTTCTTGACTTTCGGTTCGTCATGGCTTGCTTTTCAATAAACTTGTGTGCTTCTTCTTCAGTCATCGAATAATGAGCAATGAGTATGCACTTTGCTCTATCTACAATGCGAATCTCTTCTATTTTATTTTGGAGTGCTGAGTTTTGTTTTTGCATGGAAATCATTTTTTTAAAAAGTGCTTGGGCAGCTTTTAATGATACCCAAAAAGTAGCTCTGTCTAATGGTTTTGGAATTGTAATAATGCCAAAAAGTTCTACATTTTCTGACACTTCATCATAATGTTCTGTATCTGCAAGCATAAGTACTTGACTTGCACTCTTTTCAGCTAAGTATTCCGCCAATTTTTCGCCGTTTTCATCAGGTAATGGAGAATCTACAATATATACATCATAGTCAATTTCTATGGTCATAAGGCGCGCTAATTGCGACGTAAACACTGAGGAAATCTGCTCCACACCAGCACTTTGCAAAAGTTCGGTAACAAAGCTTATTGTTTTTTTAGAATTTGATACAATCAGAGCCCTTTCCATAATATTCCTTGCGTTGTGCCTAATTTTTATATAAATGAAAAGTAGCTGCTGGTATAAAACTCTTGTTTATCGCCTGCTTTTAAGAAGGATTCTTGTTCTATTCTTTTTTGTGCAACAAATTTTAAAACAACATCTTCACCCAACACCTCTTTTACAAAGCTTGATTTTTCGCACATGTCTAATGCATCACCAAGGTTTGTTGGAAGCGTAATTAAATTTTTTGTAATTGATTCATCTGCTTCATATAAATCTTCATTTATTTCAGGTGGTAGCGTTAAAGTATTTTTAATACCATACATGCCTGCAGCGATTATGAGAGCAAAGCCAAGATATGGATTCATTGCAGGGTCTGGAGAGCGAAGTTCCATTCTAACCCTATGCCCATCTGCTGCTGGGATTCTAATTAATTGAGAACGATTTTGATGTGACCATGACACATATTTTGGAGCTTCAAATTGTCCAAAGCGCTCGTATGAGTTTGTAAGGGGATTTAAGAAGGCGGTAATTTCAGGGGCTTTTTCTAAAATTCCTGCAATAAAACTTTCAGCCTCTTTTGAGTGCCCATCTTCTATGTTTTTAAAAATATTCTCCCCGTTTTTTGAAAGGGAAACATTTGTATGAAGTCCGCTTCCACTGTTTCCAATTAGCGGTTTTGGCATAAATGATGCAAAAAGTCCGTTTCGAGTTGCAATCGCTCTTACAACAGTTTTGAGAGTTAAAAGATTATCCGCACATGAAAGAGCGTGTGAAAAAATAAAGTCTATTTCATTTTGCCCAGGTCCTCTTTCATGGTGTGAAGATTCGGGCTTTATTCCCATTTCTTCCAAGTATAAACAAATTTCACGGCGTACGTTTTCGCCCTTATCGAGTGGGGCAATATCCATATAGCCACCATTATCGAATGGTTGTAAGGTGGGCTCTGCATGTTCATCGGTTTTAAATAGGTAGAACTCACACTCTGCCCCAATGTTACAAACATAGCCTTCTTTTTCGCATGATTCCATTACCTTTTTGAGGATACTTCGCGTATCACAATTGTATGCCGTTCCATCAGGTTTTTTAATAGTACAATAAAAGCGCACAACCCTACCTTGCTGAGGTCTCCACGGTAAAATAGTAAGCGTTTCAGCCTCAGGGAATAAAAAGAGGTCTGACTCTACCACACCTGAAAACCCGTCGATAGCGCCACCATCAAAAGAGATACCGTTTGCAAAGGCACCCTCTAGTTCATGAGGCATTATGGAAATATTTTTTTGCCTTCCAAATAGATCACAAAAAGCAAGGCGTATAAATTTAACATCATTTTCTATTACAAATTCTAATACTTCTTTTACGGTACTGGTCATATATTTTCCTTTAACTACACTATATCATATTCACGACATTATTACAATTTAATAATCCACAGATTAAAGGATTACACAGATTTTTACTATTACATATTGTAGAACTCTAGCACGTATCATATAAAAGCTAAAAATGCTTATATTTTTGGTATAAATAAGTTTTCCTATTACTAGAAGGTCATTGTGGCACTTAACAATAGAAATCCTATTAATCTGCGTAATCTGCGGATAAACCCTGTGTTACAAACTACTATATCCCATTAAAAATGTATCAACTTCTCGGGCAACATCTCTTCCTTCCCGAAGGCCCCACACAACAAGGCTTTGACCTCGCCTCATGTCGCCTGCGGTAAAAACCCTGTCTACATTTGTCTTAAATGCAGAGTCTGCTACGTTTCCTCTATTGTCTACTTCGACACCAAAGGCATCGGTTACATAGTTTTCACAGCCTAAAAATCCTGCTGCAATGAGTACTACATCTGCTTTTACGTAGAACTCTTCACCGGTTGGAACCATCATCATTCTGCCACTTGCTTCATCTTTTTTTGATTCAAGCTTACTAACCATTGCACCTTTTACGTTTCCATCTTTATCAAGGTCAAAGTATTTTACCGTTGTTTGGTACAATC
>CAYJFX010000100.1:0-6343 GCA_964369735.1 uncultured Treponemataceae bacterium | reverse complement strand
AATCCTGCTAAAATGCACAGGCACATGCAAATTAATAACGTGTTTTTCATACTACCGCCAAAGTCGCATGTTCATTCTTAATATAATAACATCATACGCCATCAACCTTAAACAAACCTTAATAAAAAAAATATTTTTCTTAAAGTTCTTTAATGTTTAATCTTGTTAAACAATTGGAGGAGGGGAAAAGTTACGGGAAAGTTAATTTATAATTTACAATGCATAATGCATAATGCATAATGCATAATGTGTTTATGTTTAACCTGTAAATACTTCTGGTGGAATTTGAAATTATTTTCACTTTTTCAAAAAGTAACAATTGTTAATTGTACATTATAAATTATACATTATTTAAATTTTCTTCTGCTTCACTTTTGCGAATATACACTGGACCATCGTAGTCTTTAATGCTTTTTTCTTTGTTAGAAAATTTTTTGCTTCCTAATTCCAAAAGGGTAAGGGTGGTATTTTTGTTTACTGGTAAAAATATTCGTAAGTCTTGTTCTGCTCGATTTGTAAGGGCTTTTTCTACAAAAAGTTCGGCGTCGCCTCCAACAACTAGAACAGATTCTTCTTTGTCTAAGAGGTTCAGAATATCTTCAGGAGAAGCATCGATTGGCTCTACGGTCATTTCCCCATTTCTATATATGCTTGCATAAAACCTACTTTTTTTAGCATCAATTACGGAAAGAACCGCTCCCTTCCAAGTACAGTAGGGGTGGGCAATTGCTTCAAGGGTTGGTATAGCATAAATGGGAATATTATGTGCAAGCTCTAACGCTTTCAATGCAGCATACCCAAGTCTAAGGCCGGTAAAAGAGCCTGGCCCTTCACACAATGCAGTAAAGTTAAGTTCTGACGGACTAAGCTCTACCTGTTCTAAAACATATTGTATTGATGTTAATAGCTTTTCACTTTGCCTCATTCCTATATCTAAAGAAATAGTTGCATACTTATCACCATTTTTTGCTGCGAAAGAAATACAATTTACTGAGCTATCTATTGCAAGTGCTTTCATACAGTAAGCTCTCCATATTTCCAATTTTCTATAGTAATTATTCTCTTTTCACTTTCTTTTTCATTTGGTACTTCAAGTTTGATAATCATAACATCATGTGGAAGCTCGCTCATAATTTTTTCACTCCATTCAATAATGCTTACTCCGTCCCCGTATAATAAGTCATCGGTACCGAGGTCAATAAAAGAATCTACACCATCGAGCCTATAAACATCTAAATGATATAAGGGCATACTTCCTTCATATTCACTGATGAGGGTAAAAGTAGGACTTGTTATTGGCTCATCAATACCGAGTGAAAGAGCAATCCCTTTTGTGATGGTAGTTTTTCCTGCAGCCAGTGTTCCTTGCAGTGCTATTATATCGCCTTTTTGTAAATGTAAGCCAATTTTTTTGCCTAATTCAATAGTTTGATCTGAAGAGTTGGTATACAAAACTAGCAAAGCAATTCATCCTTTTTATCCATTTCAAGAATAAATGCAATGAGTGTTTTTCTAAGTGGTAAAATAGGATAATCAACTTCGCCTTTTAAATTCAACTCAATAGACATTTGTCCCATGGGATCCATTTCTAAAGTAAATTGAATAGGGAGTGTTATAGTTCCTCTAGGCAATGAAAGGATCGCATCACCATGATATGTTCTTCTGTAATATATATGACCTGGCTCACGCTCAATATTTTTTATTTCTAATACTTCCATTTTTTTCCTTACTTGCTATCTTCTGGTGGATTATTTTCATAATTATACACTAACGCAAAAATATTGTTTTGCATCTTTTTTTGCATACGGATAAAGCGTATGTTTAGTACACACACGTTTCGGTTAATCTCTCTTCTCGAACGAACAATAATTCCAATCATTGTTCCTCTCTCACCATTTGGCAAGAGTACTGATATTTTCATGTATTGATCTGCTTTTATAGGAATACTGGTTGTCATACGACAGCCACTTGCAGATATATTTGCAAGTTTTCCAATATATTCACGAGGTTGTGCCGTAAAAACCTTGTTGCCTGGCCGTGGTTCTGTTATTGCTACTGCATTGAACGTACAATCAAGAGAGACATCTTTACGCCTAAATTTTCTTCTTTGGAAAAATTCGACATCATGGCTATGAATAAGAACAAGCTCTTCAACCCCATTTCTGGTTTGGTAACGCATTACTCGGGTTGTAGCCTGGTATGCAATCCCTCCATGAAGCTCAAAGTACAGCTTAATTTTTGAAAGGGGTTGGGGCTGCACTGGAAGGCCATGAGAATTTAAAGCAACTTCGAGAAAAAGACCTGACTTGTTGTTTTCAATAATCCGAGATGCATGGTGATTACCATCTTCTGATATATAAGAAATAGGTAGCCCTTCAGTAAAAGCACTCGTGCTTGTTAGTAGTGAAAGACTTCTTTTTGCAAGTTCAATTTTATAAATAAGCATAAAGAGTGCTAATTTATTGCTCTCAAGATCGGCTTCTTCAATGTTTTCAGGGTTTTCGCACATACCTTCAAATATTCTCTTAAAAACTGTTGTTATGCAGTATTCAGTATTTGAAATAAGAGGGATATAGGTAATTTCAAAACGCTTGCATTGTTGCTCTAAAAACGAAAGATCTTGAGCGCTAAAGCCCAGTCGAGTTCCGACTTTTCGAAACGAGCGTACATCAAGTTTTTTCCTCGGAGAATTTTTTTCAATTTCTGCAATTCGTGCTCTAAAAGAGTTATAGAGTTGGCGAATAATTATAATGAGCGCAATAGCTACTATAACTGCAATTGCTATTTGAACTGCTGGAGAATTTTGTCGTGAAGGTATAATTGTCGAAAATTGAAGTATTAGCATAGTGTCCCATATTGTGTAGCTGTAGCATCTACAAAAGCTTGAAGTCTTGGTGCTATTTCATATTCCGCTAAATCCCCCGTTAACACAGTATCGCGGGTTTCGAGCGATGATTCAAATTCTTGCAAAACAGGAGTAAAGTCTTGAAAAAAAACTGAAAGGTTTTGGCCGTCAATTGTGAAATTATTAAATTTTTGCGGGAATAAGCCGCAAAAGGATACGAGTTTTTGCATAGCCTTAAATGTATCTGCAAATGAAATAACAGTATTTGAAACTTCTGCATCTTTATTGCTTTGCAATAGAACTGGTATTTTCAGTAGTTGAGCTATTGTTTCAGGTAGACTATTAGCAATTTCTTGTAAAAAATGTAAAACATCATTTTCACTCATTGTTTCAAGAGAAATAGTCTTCACCGTATCCAAGGATTCTTTTGCAGCCGCATCAAAATCACTTTCCTCTATTTGATTTCCATTTATACAAATACGAATAATAGTAGCATTATTCTTTGCACAATCTTGCTCGATTGCAAATAAAATATCTCCTACGGTTTTTTCATTTTCGAGGGAAAACTCTAGCAGTTGCTCATTTATAATTATTTCCATGTATTGCTCCCTCCTTATTGAGATCTATTATTTTGATTTGTAAAATTTGTTATTGAGGATGACTGACTTTCCAAACTATTTAAAGCACTTTCCATGCGCCCGTATTCTACACGCAAATTTTGTTCTGTTTCTTCAAGTTTATCTTCTAAACTTGCAATTTTTGTTTCAGATGCATCAATTTGCCTATCAAGGGTTGATGACTTTGTGGCAATTATACCACCTACCTGTGTAAAGGCTTGTAAATGTCTATCCATCTGGAATGCAAGACCTGAATCTATAACAAGATCCTCATCAGTATCATACCCAAAAAGATTTTTAATTTCATTGATATTGTTCTTTAAAGCATCATCAAGTATATCTTCATTTATTTCTAAATACCCACGAAGTCTGCTTGAGGTAACACCAGAAAACCCACCTGTGCTTGCACTTGTAGAGATTCCTATTTGAGAAAGCATGTTTATAGTTGAATCATCGGTGGTATAATATGGATTAGATGCAATTTGTTGTAAATTGTTCTTTGTATTTGTAAGGGAAAATTCACCTGAAAACATGCCAAGACGTTCGTTTGCAGTTTCAACTTCGTCATCACTCAAGTATTCAAGTTCATCAATTATTTCAGGCTTGTTTTGGGTAACGATATTTACATCTGCAATTAGCCTATTATATTGGGCAACAAAGGTAATAAGTTGTTCTTTTGCAGTTTCTGTGTCAGGGTCAATAGTAATCGTTGCGGGTCTATCTGTTATATCATGCAGATTAAGTGTAACATTAGGAATAACATCATCGATTTCATTTGTAGGGCGTGTAATTGTTATTCCTTGATACTTTATTTTTGCATCCCCTGCAGAATCAATAGCATTATTTGCTACATAATCAGTGCCAGATGATGGACTGGTAATTTCAAATGGAGATAAACTCATGTTTTTGTGAGTGTTGTTATTTTTTACTACGATCGAATCTATGCTTGGATAATCACCAATTGTGATTGAAAAACTAGTACTAGATCCATCTGATTGTAAATCTGATAATGGAATCTCAATTCCCTCAGTTGTTTTAACAAATACTGAGGTAAAATCCTCTACTGGTGTAACTGGAACTGTTTGTGGAACTGGCGGAAGTGTTGTTTCTACCTTTTCGTTTGCAAGTGTTACATCTTTAAAGCTTACAAGACCAGATGAGGGTAGAGTAGGCTCTGTAGGTAAAGAGGGCTCTTCTGGAATATCAATGAGTGAAGCAGAAAATGTAATTACACTTTCTGAGTTTGCTTTTGCAGTATCTGGAATTTTTGTTTCAAATCCTGAGTTTGGTGGAAGGCTTAAAGAGGTATCACTTACTTCTATAATTTTAGAAGATAGGTTTCCCGCATTTTGCATTGTTGTATCATTTAAAGGAAAATTTGCGGCTGGTGCATTTCGAGCTTGGCTAATCATTCCGATGTCTTTAGCAAATTGCTCTGCTGCTCCTTCAAAGTGAAGCTTGTTTTCAGCTCCCGGAATAAGAGATTCAATGAGCAACGACTTTGTATCTCTTGTTATGCCAATTAATGAGGCTTTTACAGTGTTTGCAGAACGTCTGTTAATTGCATCGACAAAATCTTGCAGTTTTCCGCCTCTCCAATTAAGCTTTATAGTTTTATCATTGACTCTAAATGCATATTCTCCAGCTTCCACTCTCATATCAGATTCTATTTCGCCTGATAAAAACCTATCAGCTGTAGCTGTTTGGAGAACTTCAATTTTAAATGTTTCAAAATTTGCGTCCCTATCGGGAGTTGCTGTAATAGCATGTTCTTGACTCGAAGTTGCTATTTTTAAGCTAAAAGGGTTATCAAAAGAGTAAAGATTTCGTGTTGTGTCTCGCAGGGTTGTCATTTGGGCATTAATATCCCGCCACGCGTCTTGCTCAGTATGGAAGCCTTCCAAGCGAGTCTCTTCGCGTTGAAGAGGGACTCGCTCAACTTCCATCAGGCCACTAATAATATCTTGTGTACCATATCTATCAGTAACACCTGGGATATTTAAATCAGACATAGGCTATGCTTGTCATCCGCAAGAACTACCAAGTTTCGTCGATAAAATTACCTATTGCATCTTTTACGCGAACTCTCATATCTTGCATTTCAGCGGATGGAATCTCCCTTACTATTTCGTTCGTTACTGGATCTACTACTTTTACAACTACTTGATCCAGCTTTTCATTAACGTTATATTGCAATTTTTTTCCAACCGATGATTGGGTAGAAGTATTAATGTTTTTAGATGCTACTTCTTGTACACTTTGCTTAATAGCAGCATTCTTTTTTGCTAAATCATCAGCTACTGATGCAATTCGCAAGCTAACCGGACTTTGAGTCATAGTGCCGCTTCCAATTCCGTTTGTAGATATACTCATATCGTTTCCTCCTTGAAACGTATTCTTATTATCACAAAGGACAGAAAGAGGGGCGCGCCCCTTTCTTCCTTCATTATAACCTTATCAAAAAGACGACATCCAGATCTCTCTTCAATAAGTGTGCACATCTAGCTCAAAAGCGTAAGAACATTTTGTGGTATAGCGTTTGCTTGAGCCAACATAGCGGTACTTGCCTGTGTAAGAATTTGGTCTTTTGTGAACTCAACAATTTGGCTAGCCATGTCAGTATCGCGTACTGTTGATTCAGCTGCTTGTAAGTTTTCAGCTGCAATTGCAATTCCTTCTGCTGCTAATTCAAAGCGATTTTGGTATGCACCAAGATCAGCTCTTTGTTTGTTCACAGATGTCATTGCTGAATCTACAGTTGCAAGAGCCATATTTGCTGATTCAGGATCTGCAATATTAAGCTTTGCTGTAACATCACCTTGTGCGCCAGTAAGTCCCAAAGACTGTGCAGTCATTGTACCAATGTAAATGCGTTCGTTCT
>CAYJFX010000099.1:0-6436 GCA_964369735.1 uncultured Treponemataceae bacterium | reverse complement strand
AACCATACGTCCGATGCGACCAAAACCGTTAATTCCAACTTTAATCATGATTTTTCTCCTATCGTTAATATATAAATTTATACCTAAACAATATCCAAAATGACTAAAAAAGTCAATAGATAAATGAATATGGGCTAATTATTTACGTATCTGCCAGCTTGTACTTGTTTAAATTTCAATAACATAGTATAGTATGGTAGTATGAAAAAGTTAACGACTATTTTATTTATACTCATTGGTATTGTTATTGTTTTTTTTATCATTCGTCAAAATGTAAATTTTTCAGATATGCAATCTAGCAATCAATTCTCAAATTTTTCGCAGCCTGAAAGTGCCACTCGGAGTGCAGAACAACCTACTAGTTTAATACCTGAGGCCGACGATGTTACAGTATTAGTACCCTTATTAGCTGATGAGCTTTTTGTTACAGCTTTATCTGTAGACTTTAATACCGATAACTACGTTGACCAAGTTGTTGCAGTAAAAGATTCAAATAGCCCTAACATAAAAGTAATTATAGGCTTATATAGACCATTATTCGGAGCATATGAGCGCTCATATATATTAGAAACTGAAATACAACAAACACACACCTTTTCTGTGGATGTGCTAGATATTACAGGAACACACGAAAATTCTCTCATTATTAGCGGTTATTCGCAAACAAATGAATCAGTCTTACAAGTATGGCTTTCAGAACCTACTGCATCTTCTGTAAATTTACAGCTTATTGCAGATTTACGTGCTGACGGTACAATTTTTATTAGCCAAGATACAAGAAGCAGCTCTTATGCTTTTAGTAGTGAAAACGCTGATAGTTTCCCAATTTGGGTATATACTTCAGATCCAGAATCAACACAAAGCACATTGGACCAATTACATATTATGTATGATTGGGATCCAGTAACTCAAACATATATTCAGCAAAGCCAAACACGCATCTTAGGACGCAATATAAATGCACAAGAGCTTGCAAGTGTGCAAGATGGTACTGAACAATCGCTTGGAACTTTTCTATCTGAGACTTGGTTACATGCAGCTTCATCTTCAGATAACACATTATACTTGTCCTTTGATTACACAAATAAGACTATTACCTTTTTGCAAAATGATACGGCTGAAGTGTACACGTGGGAAAGCAGTATACTGAGACGCAATGGGATACTTATCTATGCTACAAATACCAACATACCCAATCTTTTGCGAAGAGTTGATGTCACACTCATTTCTTTAGATGAAATAAGAGTAAAGGCAACCGACACACTCACATTACTGGCCACACCAAACACAACGTGGGACGGAAACTATCACAAACAAGAAATAGACAGCGCAGCTTTTCAAAATGCTTCAGAGGCGAGTGTTGGCGAATCAAGCACAATTATTGATATATTAAAAACTACTTCAGAGAGAGTGTGGGAAGCAGACAATGGATACACACTCACTTTTACAGATTTTTCATTTTCTGCTAAAAATGGAACTACAGAAGAAACAGGGGTATATACTCTCGTCACGGTGTATGGCGAAAATATTATACAGTTTAAGAATAGTTTAGGCTCAGACTTTTTAAATGGGTTCTACCGCTTTGAAGTGATTGAAGCAGAAGAAGATATAACTCGGCAAGTTGTTTTTTTACCTGTTTCAGTTGGAATTACTAGTATTGTTCCGAGTATCGCTCAAAACATTACCTTACAACAAGTTATTCGCTAATTAGTCTTTTAATGTAGAAAAAAACCAAAAGGGTGTAGGCATTAATTGAGCCTTCCCTTGAACAACCGCTGTTTCAGGCGAATGAGGATATTCCTTTTCTAATTGATCTGACCAAGCTTTTTCTCCAGTTAAATGATGCAATGTTAACAATAGCGATGGGCGAACACTTTTCATACTTTCAAGTGTAACATATGAGTTTAAAACAGAAATAGGGCCATCGAGCTCATCTTCATTTTCTGCCTTAATTACCCAGCTCCACACAGCGTATAAATTTGCTTTTGCTTTTGCCTCTGTATCAGTAATAGAGGAAAGTGCAGTACTCAATAAAAAATCTGCTCTTGAAACATCACCAATTAATAGTGCACAGCGAACAGCACCCAACAACAATTCTTGGCCTTTGGCGCTTTGCGTTCCTATTAAACTAGCAGCTGTTGTGTAATAAAGGCTTGCATCGGTATATTCACCAAACTGTTCTTGTAATTGCGCAAGAACTAATGCAGCCTCATATTTTTCTTCAGTATTTCTTCCAGTTTCTACTATTTTTTTTAGTTCTGATACGGTCGTTTCTATAGAAGAGTCATTGGAAACAATATCACCTACCCTACTTTGTGAATAAATAGGTGCGAATATGAATAATAATGATAGAATTAAAAAACCTTTTATCATTTTTTTCCTTGACTATCATCGAGTATTATTGTTTGTTCCCCATCGACTGGAGTTGTTTTTTTGTCAGTTTTTTTTTGTCGACATTTTTAGGAAGTAAGCTTTTACCCTTTTCAAAGAACGATACTTTTTTCTCTGGTGCAATGGTGCTTTCTAAAGGAGGGGTAACTACTGATGAATCTTTACTTATCGAAACCTTTTTTTCTTTTTCTATTTTTCTTTTTGGCTCTTTTACAACAGCTACTTTTTTATCTGTCTTTCGAAAAGCAACCCCTAGCATAAACATAAATGAAACAAGAGCTCCGATTCCGAATGAAACAAGTACTGTTAAAAACACAGGAACGTTTTCAAATGTTTTATAACCGAGGTTTATATTGCAAGCATTTTCAAGGTTAAATCCAATAAAAAATACTGTAAGCACGAGGCATATCAAAAATAATATTAATTTCCAAGGCATTGTTTTCTCCTATTGCTACAATATTGTACCACGGAATGTATTTCCATGCAACTCATCAAGGCGCACATTTACAAAGGTACCTATGTGTTCTTCCCCTGCTTTAAAAACCACATGAGCATCTTCTTCTGTTCGCCCTATTAATTCAAGCTTTGAATCTTTTGAATAGCCTTCTGCAATTACCCGAACAACTTGACCAAGCCTTTCTCGATACATACCATTGGTAATAGCTCTTTGTATTACAATAACCTCTGCAAGCCTTTCTTTTTTTATTTCCATGTCAACTTGATTTTCAAAATTGCAAGCTGGAGTACCTTCTCTTGGATTGTAATAGTACATGTATGCCATTTCATACTGAACCTTTCGTATTAAATTAAGTGTTTGTTCAAAATCTTCATTAGTTTCGCCAGGAAAGCCAATGAGTATATCAGTTGTTAGAGAGACCTTTGGAATTTTAGCCTTAATTCTATCAACAAGAGAAAGATAGTCTTCACGGGTATACTTTCTATTCATGGACTCCAAGATTTTCGTTGAACCATGTTGTACTGGAAGGTGAATATGCCGGCACAATACCCTGTGCTCTGCAATAACATCAATAAGCTTGTCAGATAAATCTTTGGGGTGGCTTGACATAAAGCGAACCCATTCTATCGGTGAAGATGTTTTTTCTAAGCGAATAGCAATTTTTTCCATAAGGAGAGGGAAATCTATTTCGCCATTTTCATCTTTCCACGTATACGAATTTACATTTTGGCCTAGCACCGTTATTTCTTTTACACCTTGTTTTGATAGTGAGTCTATTTCATGTATGATGTCGATTGGATTTCTCGATATTTCCCTTCCCCGAACATAGGGGACTATACAATAGGTACAAAAATTGTTACACCCATGCATAATGGGAACAAATGCTTGAAATGCCCCTGGTTCTGCAGAATATGGTGCAAAGGTGTAAACAGGCTCATCTTCAAAATCTTTTATTGGCTTTGGTTTTAGTGTAAAGCTTTGTGTGTTTTTTACATTTTCTTTTTCTATGTTAATTGCTATATCTGCAAAATGTTGTTTTTGAAAGTTTCCAATGGCATAGTCGACTACTGGAAAATCTTTTATGAGCTCGTCCCTTAAGCGCTCGGCCATACAACCAGTAACAACAAGGGTAAAAGTCTCTCCCTTTTTTTTTCGCTGCTTCCTAATTGATGTATATTTTCCAAGCCTACCAGCTATTCTGCTTTCTGCAGTAGCCCGAACTGAACAAGTATTTATAATAACAAGGTCTGCAATGTCACCACTGTTGGCAGTGGTCCATCCTCTTTGCAAGAGAACTTGCTCTATAGAGGCAGACTCTGCCTTATTCATTTGGCATCCATATGTTTCAAAAAAATATTTCATAATCACGTGCGATTATAGCAAAAAAACAACCTTTTGCCCAGTGGGGTGCGTGTTTTACTATTAGTGCGGTAGTACGGCAGCTCTAAGTATTGCATTTATGCGAGTTTGATATCCTTTTCCCGACGCTTTTAATGCCTCCAAAACATCGGCATCAATTTTAATTGATATAGCCTTTTTTACTGGCTTTACCGTATAAAGGCCAGGTTTTAAGCGGGCAATTTGTTCAGGTGTTAATTGTGGAGCACTGGAAGAATTTTTATGTGAGATTTTTTTAATTTCTTTGATACGTTCTTTAGTCAGTGTTTTTGACTCGATCATAGTAAACCTCCTGAATAGTTTTATCTGCTAAACGAGCAGAAATAAGACGGATACGTTCATGCCTCTCGGTGTAAAACACAAGCAAAACCAATCCGCTGAGACATCCAATTCCATAAAATCGGTGTTCAAATTTTGAGTGCTCTTCATCATAGGCCGACAAAAAACATGGATCATCAAACACTTCAAGAATTTCATCAAATGCAAAACCATGCTTTTTTTGTTACACTTACTCTTAAAGCGATCCCATTCAAAATAACCATCACTACTAACAATAGTTCTCATTTGAACCTCCTTTAGTATATCATTAAAAGTATATACTGTCAAGTATATATAAAATATATACCACGCTTCTCTCATAAAGTTAGCTTAGCAAAATTTGTCACCTCGAGCGTAGTCGAGAGGTCTCTTTTCCAAATGAGATTTCTCCGCTTCGGTCGAAATGACGCTATATACAGTATTTTTTCGCCATAAAATTCTTCGACGGGCTAAGAATGATACCTTTTTACATACAAGATTCTCTGCTTTCACCTTTAATAAGTCAAGATTTAAAGTTTATGAGACAGGCGTGAAATATATACCAACACCTCTTATATATATTATAGTATTTGAGACTCATTTTTTATAAAATTTTGAGACAGAATATTTACTTTTTTTCGCAAAATGACTATTATACAACTTTGCTACGGAGGCAACATGAACACTATTGGTTTACTTGGTGGTATGAGTTGGGAAAGCACTGTTTCCTACTATAAAGTTATAAATGAGAAAGTTAAAAAAACACTTGGTGGTTTACATTCTGCAAAAATCGTACTTTACAGCGTTGATTTTGCAGAAATTGAAGAGTGTCAAGCAAAAGGCGACTGGGATAAAAGTGCTCAAATATTGACAAATGCTTCAAAAAAACTTGAATTAGCTGGTGCCGACTGTATTGCAATTTGCACTAACACCATGCATAAAATTGCCCCACAAATTGAAAAAGAAATAAGCATTCCAATTATTCATATAGCTCAAGCCACAGCAGATGAAATAAAAAATGCGAAGCTTAAAACTATAGCATTACTTGGCACAAAATACACTATGACACAGGATTTTTATAAGCAGAAATTGATTGATAACAATATTGAAGTTATCATTCCTAATGCTGAGCAAATTGAAATTGTAAACAGTATTATTTACGAAGAACTTTGTCTTGGTAAAATAAAAGAAGAATCAAAACAAAAATATATTGAAATAATAAAAAGCTTACAAGAAAGAGGGGCTCAAGGAGTTATTCTAGGTTGTACTGAAATTGGTTTACTTATTCAAAGAGAAGACACAAGCATGCCTGTTTTTGACACTGCAGAAATTCACGCACAAGCACTTGCACAATGGGCTACAAACGTGTGAGCACATAGGTTCACACACAAGGGTTTCAGTTACCACCAAGATTGGTCATTATATATCCACAGATTAAAGGATTACGCAGATTTCTATTTTAGCGTAACAAATATCTATTCACTATACAAAGAAATGCAAGAAAATTTAAAATATTTTTTGATGTTTTTGTGTTTTGCATTTAACAAAAAAGTCTTCATGCTAAATACATTAAAAATCCTATTAATCTGTGTAATCTGTGGATAAACCTTGATGTCTAAATTCGGTAAAAGCATACGCATTGTGAGTGTGGATGCTTTCAAAAGTTTCGGCCTCTACACTAAAATAGGTAAACGGTTTTTCTATTTCAAAATTTTTTAATGCACCATATACTTCGCGCACAAGGTCTTCAACAAACCGAGGATTATCATAGGCCTTTTCGGTTACATATTTTTCATCTTCTCTTTTTAATATAGAATATACATCACATGAAGCACATTCTTCAACCAATTTTATTATATCTTCTATCCAAAAAAATTGTGAGTTTTGTAATTT
>CAYJFX010000098.1:0-6457 GCA_964369735.1 uncultured Treponemataceae bacterium | reverse complement strand
AGGATAATTTCTCGGTGGAGCTTCAAAATCAAAACGGAAATCTATTTATTAAAATTCAAAACGAATATGCTGGCAACATCGAATTCACAGAAGATTTTCCTATGACAACTAAAGAAAATAAATCTGAACATGGAAAAGGCCTTATTAGCGTTAAAAGGCTTGCAAATGATAATAATGGATTTATTCAAATTAGCACAAACGATAATATTTTCAAAGCTGAAGTTTTGCTCGCTAACGAATAAAAAAATGTATTTCACGCACAAAAAGATGTTGCTATAATAAATTTATTTAGAAACAAAAACAAAAGGAAGTGACACAAAATGATAAATAACTCCAACCGAAAAATATTGCTTGTAGACGATGATACTTCCATTTTAAACATGCTTGAAGTAGTCCTTAAAAAAGAGCAATACCAAAATATATATAAAGCTGAAAATGGCATAAAAGCAGTTGAACTTTGCAAAGATATTAACCCTGATGTAATTGTTCTTGATATTATGCTACCAGATATTGATGGTTTTGAAGTGTGCCGAAGAATACGAGCATTCTCTATGTGTTCGATTTTATTTCTATCAGCAAAATCAGAAGAAACAGATAGGCTCATATCCTATGGTGTGGGTGGCGATAGCTATATCACAAAGCCTTTTCACACAAAAGAGGTTGTAGCCTTAATATCTTCTATGATTAGACGGCTTTCATATTATGAACAAACTGGAAAACCTCAAAATGAGCAAGTTGCTTTTGGTGATTATATGATAGATTTTGATAAAAAAGAATTATTCAAAAATGGTCAAAATGTTGTGCTTACAAGCAAAGAATACTACCTATTAGAGTATCTTGTGCAGAATATAGGTGTTACTATATCTCGTGAAAAACTACTTGATAAAGTTTGGGACATAGCCTTTGACGGTTATGACAATACTGTTATGGTGCATATTCGAAGATTAAGAGAAAAGATTGAAGAAAACCCTTCTGCTCCGATATACTTAAAAACAGTGAAAGGTCGTGGATATACTTTTGAGATACCACAAACGGAACAAATCTTATGAAAAAGAAAATATTACGAGAATACTATAAAAATATCATTCTTGCTGTTTTCTTGATTATCGTGACTTGGCTTTCAGTGTCATTTTTTCTGCTGTTTAGTGGACAATCAGTTGATATGACTTTGCCTGATACTTTAATTTTATCTTTTGAACAGTATGTAGAAATTGATGAGCAGTCTATTTCTATTTCAGACGAAGGCTTGCTTGCACTAAAAGAGCATAATTTATGGGTACAAGTGATAGATGATACAGGAAAAGCTATATTCTCTGAAAATGCTCCAGCCGTTGCACAAGACAGCTACACAACATTTGACCTAATAAATTATAGCCTTATGTCGGATAGACTTAAGGGGCAAACAATTTATACAGCCACTTTAGAAGATTATATTTTGATTATGGGTGCATCAAGTGATGTTATACAAAAAATCTCTATATCGGTAACAGGAATGAATAATGACTTTATTCTTTCGTTTTTACTGTTAATCATCATTATTGTAATGGGTGTAATTGTAGCAGGATATTTTTACACAAACAGAATAGCTAAACCTCTCTTAATCATCACAAAAAATATATCTGCTTTAGCTGAAAATCAAGCGGTAGATATACAGGTGAAAAAGCAAAGCATTTTTACAGAAGTATATAAAGAGATTATTTCGGTCAGCGAAAAGATGACAGAAAACAAGAAAATGCGTGAACAGTGGGTATCAAACATTTCGCACGATTTGAAAACACCACTTACAAGCATTAAAGGCTATGCAGAGGTACTTATCAATGAAGATTACACCATTGATAAAGCTGAAGTATCACAATATAGTAGGGAAATTTTAAAGTCCGAAAGTGACATTGAAGAACTTTTAAATGAACTTGTACTAAGCCAAAAATTAGCTGAGGGCAAGATTAAACTTGATTTTAGTGAGGTTAATTTATCCGAACTACTTAAATCGTGTGAACAAGAATTCAAAGCAGCTTACAGAGGCGAGATATCTGTAACGCTTGATGTGGAAAAAGAACTTACTATAAGCTGTGATGAAAAATATATTAAACGCACAATCTTAAATATTATGCACAACAGCGTAGTGCATAATGATGAAAAAATTGCTGTAAGCATTAAGGCTATGCAAGATGAAAATGGAATTGTCATTAGAATATCGGATAATGGAAAAGGCATATCAGATAGCGACCTTAACAATATCTTTGAACGCTATTACAGAGGAACAGCATCACAAACGAAAAAAGGCACAGGACTTGGACTTGCTATAGCAAAGGAAATTATTCTCGCACACAAAGGAAGTATAAAAGCAGAAAACATACCAAGCGGTGGCTTGCTATTTACAATTAAAATATCAAAATAAGGCATTGCCTTTAATAAATTAAAACTCTTTTGAAAGACTATCTTGCTTTCAAGAGAGTTTTTTTAGTTAAGATAGATTTAAGGTAGGCGTTAAGTATCGTTAAGGTGGCTCCTTTACAATATGAGAAAAGGAAGTGATTAGTTTGAAAGCAAACTTTCAAACCTCATATTTTGTTCCAAAATATAAATAAGGAATGGTGATTTAATATGAAAAAAACAAACGAATACCTTATCCCTTGGCTTGCGACCTATGTAGTTTTAACAGTGGTCTACTCTGTTTCTTGCTTTGTAATTACAAGTACCAGTGTAATGGTATATAAAATGGAGATGTGGAACTGGGGTGGTGAGTTTATTACATTTTTCTTGCCTCTTATTGCTGTACTTCCAATTTCACACATTTTCTTAGGTAAAATAAAAAATGGCTTTATATCGTATGCAAATATGCGTAATGGCAATAAAAATTATGCCTTTAAAGAAATTGCTAAAAGTATGCTATCAAGTGGTAGTGCTATCTTTGCAAGCTATTTTACAACGCTTTTGATTGTGATTTTCTTCCTTGATATTGAGTCACCTTGGAACAGCTCTAATTTGCAAAATTATATTTTTGGAGAAATGCAGATAAACAATCCTCTACTGTTCGGATTTATTTGGAGTTTATGGATAGGTTTTGTATCCTCGATTTTTGTGCTATTTAGTTGTGTGCTATCCCTATTCGTAAGAAACTATTTCTTAGTTACACTTGCACCTTTTGTTTATTTGCAAGCTGAAAATTTGATAACAAGCATACTAACAATACCACAGTATAGTTTGATGACATCTATTCATCTAAATAGATTAGACCCTGTGGTTATGACACCTTTTCATTACATTTTCGGCGTTTTGACATTTAGCATTATGGTTGCCCTTGTTTTCTTAATATTGCGACAAAAAAAGGGTGGTAGATATGAATGTGATTAGGCAGGTTAAAAACGAACTGCGTAAATCTTGGAATTTCCCACTTGTCGGTGCATTGTTATTGATTTATGGCTTTTTGGTAGACAGAAATTTGAGTATAGCTGTGTATTATAATATGTCAGCTTTGGAGTACACACTATACGGGGTTACTGACCATTACTATTTGATGTACGGCTATTTTTTCTTTTTGATGTTCTATATCACAAACGAGCTTAAAGGATATTCAGCTCTTGAAATCATAAGGTTTGGTAGTGTTCGCAGTTATCACAAAATTAAGATTTTAGGATTTTCATTTAAGTTTGCCGTTTTCATTCTCTTGCATATCTTTATTGCATTTGCAATCGGAGCAACGAAGCTACAGAGTGGTAATGTATTTATAGGAAGTGATGCAGACATATTGTACGGATTTTTAGAGAGTACATTTGTAAACCCACTTACAGGAGTGATAATTACATCGCTTTACTTATGGTTCGGAAGCATATTTGTTTATAGGCTTTCTTTATGGGTGAAAATCACTTCTGGGAGCAAGGGATTTGTAATATATCTGCTATGTATGTTTTTAAGTATGATAATAGGCTTTACAACTGGTTTAGACGATACATTGCTTGGTGGAGTTTTTCTAAATAATTACCTTATTTTTCATCATAGTTATGGAAATGGTTTCTCATTAGGCTTTATTATCATTGTTTGTATGATGATTGCATTACCCTCTTTGTGTACCTTGCCGAGAAAAAGAAAAACCCAAAATCAGCATATATATGCTAACACTGTTCTTGGTGGCTCTATGGGTGTAACTATAATCTTTGTTACTTCTTTAGCTGTACTTCATTTGATTATTGCCGTTTTAGGTGGTTTTGACCCTCTCGGATTTGTATTTGTTGTTTTAAGAGGTTTTTCTCTGCAAAACTTTAACTTGATTGAATTATTATTGTTTCTATCTTTTTTTGTTATTCCTATTTTCATCATCTGTATGAAATGGGACGATGAAAAAGATTATCGCAACAACATAGGCGAGTTTCGATATGGCAGTAAAAAGAAGTGGCAGCTACAAAAGAATAAAATTCATCATTTCTTTTTAGCACGATATGTGATGAGTTATTATGGGGTGGTTGCTCTTGTATTCTTTGGATTGTCTTTGATATATCCACAAAACACATTAGGTATCATAAATGATTTAAGTGCTTTTTATGGTATTACAAGCGAAAACCTTGAAATTATTTTTGTCATATCCACTTTACTAAAAGTTATGGAATTGTATTTCCTTTTTCTACTTGCTAATCTACTGCATAGGTTAATTAAAAGCTCTACACTGACTTTTATAGCTACATTTATAGGGTATGCACTAATAATATCATTGCCAACAGCAAGTGCTATATTACCTTTTGGCATATCGTCAATGTATGGCATTATGGAAAATCAAACTAAGTTAATGTACGGAGCGTTGCCACTAATACTATGGATTGTGGCTCTAATTATAGTAAATAAAATATGGAGGAAAGTGTTATGAGTATAGCGATTGAACTTAAAAATGTATCAAAGAAAATGAAAGATAAGGTGCTTTATAGTGACCTTGATTTACAAATACCTGTAGGTGCTTGTGTTGGATTTGTTGGGCAAAACGGTGCTGGTAAATCTGTGTTGTTTCAGTTAATTACAGGACTTATGTCTGTAAGTAGTGGTATTGTCTTAGTGAACGGAAAAGAAGTTGGTGGAAAAGACGGAGTATTCCCAAAAGATGTAGGTGTTTTAATAAATTCTCCAGGCTACATTGATTTTTATTCAGGATATAAAAATCTCAAACTGTTGGCTGATATAAATAACACTATATCAGAAAAAGATATTGAAAACACAATGAGCCTTGTAGGACTTGACCCTCAATCAAAA
The DNA here is from genome assembly GCA_964369735.1 of uncultured Treponemataceae bacterium. Classification (GTDB taxonomy): domain Bacteria; phylum Spirochaetota; class Spirochaetia; order Treponematales; family Treponemataceae; genus CAYJFX01. The sequence continues at coordinate 1,222 of CAYJFX010000098.1, read as the reverse complement.
TTGCCTGTAAAAAAATACTCTATGGGTATGAAACAGAAGTTGGGCATAGCACAGGCTATTATGGAAAATCAATCTATTGTGATATTAGATGAGCCTTATAATGCACTTGATTTTCAAACAAATCAAGATGTTACGCAAATTATTAAAAGGCTAAAATCAGAGTGCAAAACCGTACTGTTCACAAGTCATCAGCACGAATATCTCGAAAAATTGTGTGATGATGTGTATTTTATTCAAAATGGTAAACTAACACCTTTTGATGATGAGATTAAAGCGAGATATTTTATGATATGATAAACACTTGAAAATAACGTCCAAAGATTTGCTAACGAATAAAAATGCATTCCACGCACGAAAAGATGTATTGTAGGAACAAGCACAGCATATATCTTTTTGTGTATGATATAATGAATTATGGTAACAAATGCAATTATCAAAGCAAGGAAAATAGATTGATATTAATAGAAAGGTGGAAAAATATGAAATGTCCATATTGTAGTAATGAAATGAAATCTGGTTATGTACAAAGTGGTAGAACGATAATTTGGAGCGAGCGTAAGCATAAACTTGCCTTTAATGCAAATTACAATAATGGCGAATATTATGTTGCACAACAAAATCTGCAAGGAGCATATAAAGAAGCTCTGTGCTGTGTTTCTTGTAAAAAAATAATAATTGACTTATAATTTTTTATTTAGCCTATTATAAGTATTGAATATAAAGAAGTACAACCTACCTTTTAATCACTCTAAGCAATCTTATATAGAAGTGAAAAATAACATTATAACAGCTTATCCTTGCAAAATAAACAAAGTTTAGCAGGAAGCATATTAAATGGCCTCTACTATTCTTTGTTGGATAGGAGGGGTCATTATGCGTTTTATATATTTTTACGCTATAAAAATAAAGGGGATATATACTAAACAATTATGTTAAAATATCCTTGTGTTGCTTATGTATCAAGATATACAAATCAACATCTATTAAATTTTGCTATTTTCTTTTAAAAGCAAAAATACAAATTCACAATAAAACTAAAGCACTTGTATCTGTATTAACATCACAGAGCAAGTGCTTTTTTGTTTATTATGTATACCCTAAGTGTCGTTCCCCTCCTTTGTTTTTTGAATTTATAAAAACTTTCAAAAAATCAAAGGAGGACAGTAATATGTCATTTTATGTAAAAGTTAAAGATAGTAACGGAAAAGATGTTTTTGTAGAA
>CAYJFX010000097.1:0-6719 GCA_964369735.1 uncultured Treponemataceae bacterium | reverse complement strand
TTATAGATATTACGCCACCTTGTATTAAACCGCCATCAGCAAAAGGTATACCTTTACCGTCGCTTTCTGTATTCCACCCAACAAAAACATTGGCTGTGCGAGTATAGGTATTTATTGTAAGGTATTGTTCACCCTCACCATCGAGGAAGAGTGGTGCCATGTCAGAGCCACCATCACCACCATTTTTATCAAAAGTAATAACAACCACTTTTTTCCATTGTGCACTTAAGGTTATGTTTTGGGTAAGGCTAACTTCACCCTCATCTGCATAAGTGTTACCATCTGCATCGATCCAACCCGTAAATGTATAGTCAGTTCGAGTAAAGTCATTCTTCTCAAGTGTTTCTTTAACATTATGCTCAACTGTTTGTGGCTTCATCGTACCATCGCCACCATTTGGAAGGAATGTAATGGTGTACTCTGCTAATTTCCATTGTGCATGTAGTTGTATATTATTATCTGGAGTGAAGACTTCATTATTTGTATACTCTGTACCTGTCCCATCTTGATTGCTTGTCCATTTGTTAAAGGTATAGCCAAAACGTTCAAATGTATTTGCTAAAGTAGTACTTTTTGTTTTTTCTACATAGTGCGTGCTTTCTTTTTCTGGAATTGTGCCATCGTTTCCATACAGCGTTATTGTCCAAAATTCATTAGACCATTTTGCGTATAAAGTAATATTTTCTGTAATGCTAATAGGTTCATTATCTGCATAGTCAGTACCCTTACCGTCTGCCTGGGTATTCCATCCAACAAATTTAAAAAGTGGGTCAGAGTGTGTAAATGTATTAGTATTGAGATTTGTTTCAACACTACCAGACACACTTTGTGGTTTCATTGTTCCCTCACCACCATTCGAATCAAACGTGATAACAGGATCTGTAGTTGTGTATTGAGCAATGTACTCACGGATTCCAAGGTTTACTAAATAGCTATCACAGGAGGATAGCAAAAATAGAAAAGTGATAATAAACGTTAATATTATTCTGTATTTATATGTTAATTTTTTCATGAAATTACCTCTTTTTAGAATTTATAACCAAATGTAAGGGCAGGAACTAAATGATGTATTACTAGACTTTGCGGAAAGCTTACTATGTAATCTACACCAACCTCTGTATAAAACCCTTGTGTTATGGCTATTTGTAGTGCAGTGCCAAGGTCTACTGAAAAAGCAAACTCTAAGAGAGGTGGCTTTTCGTTAGCTGGCTCTAGTTGTAAAACATACATGTTAAGACCAAGGCCAACATGGCTGTCTAGTGCAAGACTTTTATTAAAAACATACTGGTAAACAAAATTTGTATGAATAGGAATAATATTGGCAGTAAGGATATTATCATTTGGTTCTGTAGTTGTCATTAGCCAATTTGCTGTTAATTCAGCCCCTAAGTTTCCAAAAGGTTCTTCTAAAAAAAATACTGCGAAGCTAACCCTTGCTCCTGCAGGTGAAAAGGTTGTTCCAATTGTATCTCCTGCAAATAGGGCTAAGGGTGCATAACCCATATTCACATCAAAGCTTACCTTTTTTGTTGATTCTTGTGCCCCAGCAAATCCTAATAGTGCGAATGCCAGTGCTAAACAAACAAGTTGTTTTTTTATCATAAATACTCCTATAAAAACGACACGAAAAATAGTATGATAGTAATTTAAAGACACCTACTCATAATGGTAGAAGATTTTTTTAATTACTAGTTAAACAATTTTGTTATAAAAAGGTAACAAAAACAATGGTGTTTGACAAAAAAAGTATTTTTTTGAACATCTTTGCATGAGTTATATAATTTTGTGAAATTTTAATGATATGTTTTATTATTTAGAATAGCATGTTATAACGCTAGAGAGCGTTACATGATTATACGAAATATTTATACCTGTTCAAGTCTTTTTTTCTTTTTTTCAAAAAATGCATTGAGCCTTTCAAGACTTGAGTTTATAACCATTTCTTCTGGGAAGCTTATTTCTTTTAACAACATTATTCCTGGCTCAAAATTGCCTATAGTCCACCTAGAGTGGGAATCAGTGTTTACAGCTACGTGTACGCCGTATTTTTTACAAAGCTCAGCAATAATTTTGCAGTTTGCAAAGCTGCCAGGACGAGCTTCTTCAGAGCTTGCATTAATTTCAATAATTTTTTCATACTTAGCACATTCTTTTACTACTGTTTCAAAATCAAACTCATACGCAGGATTTCCGCAGTGACCTAAACAATCAATGTATTTGTTTTTTACTACATTGAGCCAAGCATTTGTATGCTCTTCTTTGGTGCCACCTTCTATAACTTCACGGTGAAATGATGCCAAAACAAAGTGAAGTTTAGAAAGTATTACGTCCCCTAAGTCGATTGTCCCTAAAAAATCCATAATATTAAGTTCTGCACCATGAAATATTCTTACTCCATCAATTACATCTGGAAGTTTTGCAAGACATTTAAAATGTAAGCGATGTGCTCCATCTTCTAAGCCTGGGGCATGATCAGTTATGGCGATAGCATAAAGGTTTTTCTTTTTTGCCTCATCAACGAGTTCGGCTAAGGTGCTGTATGCGTGATGGCTTACAAGCGTGTGTGTATGTAAATCTGCAATAATATTCATAAGGGCTCCTGTGAATATAGTATACCAAAAATAACATAAAATTGGAAGTGAAAACATTGTGTTTGCGACCATTGCATGCTATACTATATATAAGTGAGGCATACTATGAAAAAAGCAGTACTAGGAAGAACAGGTCTTGAAATTTTCCCTATTGCATATGGTGGTGTAATTTCAATGGATGTGGGGCAAGAAAAATCTGATGAATATGTTGCATGGGCAATTGAAAGAGGCGTAAACTATTTCGATATAGCTCCGTCATATGGTGATTCGCAGAAAACAATTGGTAACTCAATAATTCCTTATATAAAGAATATTCATATAGCGTGCAAAACATTTGAAAGAGATGCAGAAAATGCAAAGCGTGAACTTGAGGAATCTCTCGAAATGTTACATATAGATCACTTTGATGTGTATCAAATTCATTCCGTTCAGAGTGTTGAAGATGTAGATAATGCTTTTCGAAAGGGCGGCTCTTTTGAAGTTATTTTAAATGCAAAAGAACAGGGAATTGCAAAAAATCTTGGTATTAGCTGTCATAGTGAAGAGGCAGCCCTCAGAGCACTTGAATTATATGACTTTGATACGGTTTTATATCCCACAAACTGGGCCTTATATGACGCGAAAGGATTTGGAAAGCGCGTAGTAGAGATTATTCAAGAGCGAAATTTAGGCTTTTTAGGAATGAAGTCTATGATAGAAAGATCATGGACTGATGAAGAGCGCTATGCTTCACCCTACCCAAAGTCATGGTGCAAGCCCTTTATCCCAGATAGTGAAGCGCTTCTTCCAGCTATGCGCTATGTAACAAATATTATAAAGCCACAAGTTCTTGTTACGCCAGGAAATTTTGAGCATTTTAAATTTGCTGTTGAACATGTAGAAGAAGTTTTCGCAACATATTCCAAAACTGATGAGAATGTACTAAAAAAAGAACTCGCCAACATAGGCGAGCAGTTCTTCTTTTAATTGTTACTTTTTGCTACGCGAGTTTTGCGTAGCATTACTTATAAGCTAGAATGTTCGATGCTATATACACTTCCGCAATTATGGCATGTTACAACAAGAGGGTCTTCTGCTGTTTTCTTTATATCAGCTATTTCATCTTTGCCCAAGTTTTTTATTGATTGACTGTATCGTTCTTTTGAGCATGGGCAATCAAAGTGAATCTTTCTTGTTAGGGCAACTGAAGGTTTAAACTCACGGAATAATCCGTAAATAATATCTTCTGCTTTTTGGCCTTCTGAAAACCATTGACCCAGTGACGGGCAGGCGAGTAGTGCTCTTTCCATATTGGTTGTTAATTCATCGGATGTGAGCTTTGCCTTTTTACTTATTTTTCCACCTATGTCTGGCATTCTTTGTACAAAGAGCCCACCAGCTCCGATAACGCGCCCATGTTTGTCAAACTGAATGCTTGTGTGAAAGGCAGTGTTAATTTGTTCAGATTGAGAAAAGTACCACACAAGGTCTTGCGCAATATTTTTATTTTTTATTTCCACAACACCCACTTGAGGCTCGGAGGGTTTTCCATCTTGAGTGTCTCTAAATCTTGAAACCGATACAGTACCATTACCAAAAAATGGCTCTAAGTCCCATGTTTCTAATGGCTTATTTATTGGAATTGAGTTTTGTAAAAGATATCCTCTAACATAGCCAGTTGAATCTGCTTCTACTGAAAAACCTTTTGCGTCCCCATCAGTTTCATACTTAAAGGAAAGGTGACCTTTTCCTTTCATGGTATTGATCATAAGGGCTGCACATAGTGCCCCTTGGCCTAATACAAGTGTTTCAAGTATCCCTAAATTATGTTGTGCTCTAAGTTGGTTCACAAATCGAGTGCCATGAAAAAGTGCGCCTCGAAACATGCCATCTTGTGCAACAAATACATGCATTTCATCATTTTCTAAGGACTCAATATGCTTGATTAATTCTTTATCTGTAATTTCTGCTTTTACCATAGTGTAAATATACTATAAAAGTAGGCTTTGGTCAAACTTAAAAAAAGAAACCAACAATCAATCTCTTGTTGTTGGTTTCTTAGTGTAAAGTACATATTGTTATTTTAGATTATAATCCAACTCCGCGTTTTACTACGTTGTACGCGCCATCATATTTTCCAAATTTAGCATTTTTTACGATGTGCTTGCAATAAAGCTCTAGTAAATCTTTTTCGTGTATAAGTGCATTTAGTGTTCGATATAACCCTGATGCAGTGGTAGTTTCTATAGTACCATCGCCACCCTCAGATGCACAAATTGCTCCCCAAGCTTCGTGGCGTCCCACACGTTGTATAAATAGTTTTGGTACAGGGTAAAATGAAAGTTCACTAGGTTTTGTTATCATTACATCACTTATACGCATTAAAAGATTTGTTGCATACACTGCAGCATAAAAGTCATCATGCAAAAATATATGAACGCCCGTAACAGTATCTTTTTCTGAGCTTTTAATAAATTCTTTTGTAGATGCCCAATCGTCATGCATAACCCATTCTACACCGCAAGACTTTAACTTTTCAGAAAGCTCCTTCCATCGTCCTTTGTGGTCACCCATATTTACAAAGAATGTAAGCTTTTTATCATTTATTTCGTGCTTTGTTATACTAATAATATCGGCAAATTTTTGAACCTGAGCTCCGGCACCGCCCATGGTGAGTAAGAACCGCCGCGGCTTTTTATCTTTCATACGTTTTAATCTCATTTCACAGTCACCATCAATGTTATGACGTATTTCATGGTCAATATAGTGTCCTGTTTCAAATATGTCTTCAGAAGGCATACAATGAGTAATGGGATATTTTTTCCCCATATGTAAAAACGTTCGGTACCCCATATATTTTGATGGAGTTTGCACGGAGTGCACGGTACCTTCTACAACATGAAATCCTAGTGGATAGTTATCAGGTATTATGGTAATGATGTTTTCCAAGCCTGCTCCCTTCGCAGCATAACCTACCCAAGGATGTGTAGATAAACATGGCATGTCTTTTGGTATTTCATGATATAAGGGTGAAAAAATCTGTGATATTGTTTTGTTTCTGTATGATGCTGATAAATACTGGCCTGCATCCGAGGTTACCTTTTCCCATACTTTATCATTGAAAAATTTTGATTTTTGAGAAACACGAGAGCCAAAATTATACCAATATTCTAATTGATGAATCGTTTTGCTTGCGGCCGTGTTTTCAAATGACAACATATCAAACCAGTATGGCTTGTATCCTAGGTGCTGTGCCGCGGAAGCAATAGCAAGTGACATTCTACAGTGCCCAAAACCCATACGCATTGTGCCAAGAAGAACAGCTTTTTCCTTATCTATTGCTTTAACTTCTTCTCCAGGTTTTTGTTCTACAATGGACATAAGACCAAAATCGTCAAAGCCATTTTTATAAGGAATAGTAGTTAAAAGAGGGTAGTCATCAACGCTATACTTGTTTTTTTTAGCATAGTATTTAAACATTCTGTCTGAGGCTTTTGCTTTGTTTGGAGGGATTTCATTGCCATAAATTGTTGTTTTTTTCATATGTAACTCCTCGTTAGTTAAACAAGGTGTAGAACGATAAGTTACAGGTTTTAATAAAAAAAGGTGAGCTTAAAAAGCTCACCTTTATAACATTTTATTCTATTATTTACTTCATTACCAATACTGATGCATCATAATCAGCTGGAGCTTCGAATCCTAAGAAGTTAATAACCGTGGCTGCAATTGAGCTAATGCCTAAACCTTCTTTTAGTTCTGCCTTGTATTCGCCCTTGTTGTCTGCGTCAAAAATTACGCATGGAACAGGGTTTAGTGAGTGTGATGTTTTTGCTTTTGGGCTACCGTCTTCTTTTGTTGAAACTTCGCCAGTTTTTTTGTGTTCGTACATGTCATCAGCGTTTCCGTGGTCGGCTGTTAAAATTAATACACCACCAGCTTTTTTTACTGCTTCGTAAATGCGACCAATTTGCACGTCCATTCCTTCCATAGAATCGATAACTGCTTGGTATACACCGGTGTGGCCTACCATGTCGCCGTTAGGAAAGTTTAAGCGGATGTTATCATATTTGCCACTTTCAATTGCAGATACTACCTTGTCTGTAATTTCTTTACATTTCATAAGTGGTTTTTGTTCAAATGGAATAACGT
>CAYJFX010000096.1:0-6800 GCA_964369735.1 uncultured Treponemataceae bacterium | reverse complement strand
ATAGTCTCGAAAGGGCTCTTTCATATATGAGTGAAAATGATATTCAAGATGAAAGAGGAATTGAACTTTTAAATGCAGGTGTTGTGCAAAACTTTGAAGTTGTTTATGAGATGTCTTGGAAATTTATGAAAAGATGGCTTCAAGTGTATGTAAGTACAGAAGATGTTTCTGCTCTCACTCGAAAGGAATTGTATAGAGAAGCTCATACCTATAAAATTCTTGAAAACATTGAAAACTGGTTTTTATACTATAGCTTAAGAAATCAAACATCTCATACTTATAACTTTGCCTTACTTGCAGATGTTTTAGCGGCAGCTCCATTGTTATTGCAGGATTGTAAAATACTTTTGGAAAACTTAAAAAAAAGAAATGATTAATATTACTAATAATGAAAAAAAAATAATACAAGAAATTTTTCAAACGAATATACCTAATGTTGAGGTGAGGGTCTTTGGTTCTCGTATTCGAAATGATTATCGAAAAACCTCCGATATTGATTTTGCTATCTTTGCAAAAGAAAAAATTGACTATGGGGTATTTGCAAAACTACAGATGGACTTTTCAGATTCAGACTTACCTTTTCAGGTTGATGTTGTTGATACGAAAAGAACATCACCAGAATTCATAAAGCTTATAAATAAAGAATATGAAATTTTTCCTATTTAAGACTTCCTTTGCCTATTCACAATTTCTTGCGCAACTTCTTCCAACCGCCCAATAGCGTATTCAAAAAATTGCTTAAAGGCGGGGCAAAAGTAATTTTTATCTAGTTGGGCACCGGAAAAACTGTCTCTGTCTCGCCTGCAGCCGCCGCGACATAAAGGATACCACTTACACACCTTACAATCTTCATCGATATACTGTGACTTTTCAATAAATTCAATTTCTTTTCGCTTTTTGCTTATCTCTTCGAAGGAATCAGTGTTTATATTGCCAATTTTATACTCATCTAAAACATAAAAATCGCATGGGTAAACACCGCCATCGGCTTCTATAACATTTTGAAATGTACAGTTCCCCATCATTCCACAAGACTCTGGTGGATGCCCTAAGAGCATCATTACAAGGTTGTCAAAGTAGCGAACAGAGACAGGCTTATCTCTCTTAAAACTTCTGTACCATAAATCAAAAAGCGTTTTAAGAAATTGGGCGTATATGTGAGGTGTAAGGGACCAAGGATGTTTTCCTCGCTCTTCTCCTATGGGGTCAAGGCAGGGAATATATTGCTGGTAGGTAAAATTGTTTCTTTCAAAAAAAGCGTACACGTCTTTTATGTTTTTTAGAAGGTTTGAAGTAATAACGGTCAAAATATTGTATTCAACCTTGTGATTGTTGAATAACTGCGATGCACGGAGAACACGGTTGAATGTGCCTTTTTGAGATGCATCAAGTCGAAGAGAGTCATGTACCTTCTTGTTCCCGTCCATAGAAAGACCCACTAAAAAGTTGTTTTGGGCAAAAAAGGCAGCCCATTCATCATTTATGGAAATGCCATTGGTTTGAATTGCAAAATGCACTTGTGTATCTTCTGGCTTGTATTTATTTACAAGGGTAACAAATGTATTGTAAAAATCTAGACCACAGAGCGTAGGCTCTCCCCCCTGAAAGGCAAATGTGCAAGGATTATATCCCTCTTCAAAGGGCTTCTTTACAAGGTTTTCTAAAGTCTCTAGGCTCATCATGCCATAGCTTTTTACCTCACGCTTTTCTGTTTCGTCGCAATAAAAGCAGTACGAACAGCGCATGTCACATAGTCCACTTGCAGGTTTTATGAGAATATGAATAGGTGTTTGCAAACCGTTTTTTGCCATCGCATAGTAAGTATACCAAAAAAAAAAGGGGCTGTCAAAAGACAGCCCCGATTGCTTACTTAAATATGTACTTCATTTCCTTTGCGTAATAGTCACTAAGTTTGTGGCGCATTACATCTTGCTTTGCAGAAAGCTCTTTTCCAACCTCAAAAGGCTTTGCAAGAAGCACAAAGCGAAAGATCCGTTCAAAAAGTCTAAATCCATTTTTACTGTTAATAAGACTTAGTATTTCATTTTCAAATAACGTATGAATGTCTTTATTGTCCATTAATTCTGCATAGTCTTTATATTCTATATTGTTATCTTTTGCATATGCTTTTAACTCAGATTCTTCTGGAATTATCAAGGCTCCAAGGTGTTTTTCATCTTGGCCTAAAACAACCACTTGTGAAATGTACTGAGAGAGCTTCATTTTTTGCTCAATAGGTACTGGCTCAATGTTTTCTCCGCCTCTAAGAACAATGGTGTCTTTTATTCGTCCGCGAATACTTACTTCTCCGTCAATTGTTTTTAAACCGAGGTCACCTGAATTAAACCATCCATCCTTATCAATAACGGCCTTTGTTAAGTCGGGGCGTTTGTAGTAGCCTTTCATAACAATTCCACCGCGAATGTAAACTACACCTTTTTCCCCGGGAGGGAGTTCTTTGCCGTCTTCCCCTACTATTTTTACTTCAACTCCGTCAAGAGGTTTTCCTATGGTACCAAAAATTGGCTTTCTAAGAGGGCGTACACTTACAACAGGTGAAGTTTCTGTAAGTCCATAACCTTCAACGAGGTTAATTCCAACGGTCCAAAAAAAGTTGTCTACCGCAGGAGGAAGCGCCCCACCTCCTGAAACTGCTCCTCTAAAACCTGTGCCAAGCTTTGCCCGCACTTTTTTGAAAATTATTACATTGCCAAGCGCTTTTAAAGGACAAAGAAGGAGCCATGGAAGGCCCATGGTGAGCCAATCTAAAAAGGCATTATTTTTCTTAAAACGAGCTTCTTTATTAAAAAGCTTTCTATCCATTTTTGAGTGTAAATTTCCAACAGTAACAAAAAATTTGTAAAGGGCAAGGACTATACCACCTGTTTTTCGCATTGAGCGGTCAACACCCTCAAATACTGCTTCAAAAATTCTTGGAACGGCAGGCATAAGTTGTGGGTTAAGTGTTTGTAAGTCTGGAAGCATTATGCTGCCAATTGGTTTAGAGTAGCAAATAGCAGCACCTTGTAATAAAATCATATATTCACAAGAGCGCTCAAATGAATGCCAAACAGGAAGAACACAAAGTGCTTTTTCGCCTGGGTTAAGGTAAATGCGCTCTGGCAGGTCTGTAAACTGAGAAAGGAAGTTGGAGTGTGTTAGCATTACACCCTTTGGCTCTCCTGTTGTTCCTGATGTAAAAATAATACAAGCAATTTCTTCTTTTGTACCTGCTTCAAGTTCTTCTTCAACTTTGTTTGGGTTTTTTACTCTATATGCCGCGCCTTCTTTTTTTAAATCTGCAAAGGAGCTCACTTTTACTTTGTGCTTTTTTGCTTCTGCAATTGTCACATCACTTACGGCGTCGAATGAGATTATCTGCTTTAAGGATGGAGCTTCTTTTTTTAGCATTAAAATTTTTATTACTTGCGTTTCATTTTCTGCTATAACTAATTTACATTCCGTGGTTGCTAAAATATATGAAAGATCCTGTGGCGTTGCATCACACCCACGCGGTACATCGCCTGCACCCATAGCCATAATACCAAAGCTAGACTCAAGCCACTCTTTTCTGTTATCAGCAATGAGCCCGACAAGCTCGCCTCTTTTCACTCCAAGAGATAATAAACCTGCAGATACATCATATACACTTTGTAATAGGCTCGAAAAACTTGTAGGAAGAAAAAAGCCTTTTCCATCTTTTTCATACTGTGCCACAACGTTTGGCCATTTTAAAACTGAGTTTCTCAAAAGTTTGGGAATTGTGTTCACGGTTTCCATTTTTATTCTCCATTAAAACAAAATATCAAAGTTTGTCATTTTAAGTATTATACTGATGAGAGAACAAAAAATCAAGGTTTTTAGGTAAAAAAAGGATACATTTATTCAAAACAAACAATAAACAACTGTTTGTTATTGAACAAATGTTTATTGTTTGTTATAATTAAAAAGGAGAGAGTGATGAGCTTAAGTTGCTAGAAGAGTAAAATTGAAAAAAAATTTATTAACTGTCTTTTTGATGTTATTTATTTACCATAGTCTGTTCTCACAAGTCATTAACTATACTAGTGATACAGTAGAAAAACTATACGTAGAATATGTTGAAGAGGGTTTTATACCTCCATTTTTTTTTGGGCCTCTTTTAGCAGGAGAAGTAAATAGAGCAAGTGAAAAAATAGATTCTCCCTACTATATTCAAAAAGAAAACAAAAATGGAGCTAGTTTTTCTACGGCTATAGCAGTTGCAGGACATCTTTTTTCTCAGGAAGAAGCAATAGAAACTGTGCATGCAGGTAGTGCAAATAATGGTATTGATTATACAAAAAACTATCTTGAAATGCCTCCCTTTTTAGGAATTGGATTTGAATTTTCTAATGAGGCTGGTTTTGGCGGAGGTTTATATTCAGAAATATTTAAGCCCTTTACAAATAATTACTTTGAAAACATAAATATTAGTCTTTCTAGTGTTGATAAAAACTTTATGCAAGAGGGTTACATTTATTATGATAACCCTAATCTTTCCCTCTTAATAGGCAGGATGAACACTCAGATGGGGCTTTTGTATTCTGATAATATTTTTTTTAATAATAATATCCCTTATACTGATTCTATACGCTTATACCTGCCTTTTGGAAGTTTTTTTAATTATTATTGGCAGATAACAAATATTCCCTCTGTAAGAAGTATGTATCAAAAAGATATTGAAACAGGAAACACTATAGAAAAAAATGCAAGCGATTATTATTATGGCTTTGAGGATGATGATTTTCCATCTGTAATATTAAATACCTATCAACGATTTGGTTTTCAAAGTGACTTCTTAAGGCTAGGCCTTGCTCTAAATGTTTTTCTCGTAAGAAGAAATAATCGATTTGAATTTGTTGATTTTTTTCCTTTTTCTGATTGGCATGCAAGCGATGTTATTTCCAATAACATGTCGATGGGCGTAGATGCTTTCTTTGTTCCAAAAAAAAATCTCTTAATTGGCTTTCAATTAGGTTTTGATGAGATAAACGCAAATGCGATTGGCCTTGGTGATACCGACACTCCAACTATCTGGAGCCTTATTGGAACAATGTAAAATACCTTGAGAAGTAACATAGCTAATATTTTTTTCTCTACAAACATTGGTTATACACATTATTTATGGGGTAATTTTTCAGGGTATAGTGTAGGAGATTCAGGCGACGCAGGTCTTTCTAAGGCCCTTTATAGGTATCATTTGCAACACCCCATGTATATTCCGTATACATCAAAGTATGGTCCGGGCGTATTATCGGGATCTTTCGAAACTCTAATATATTTTAAGCAAGTAGAAAATCTTCTGCTAGAGCCAAAAATTCTTTTTTTACTTCGCGAGCCAGATACAAATCTTATCGATACACCGTACAAAATGCGATCTTTATCAGCTCGCAAAGAGATATATTTTACAATGGAAATTCCTGCAAGTTATTCTTGGAAAGCCTTTGAAGCTTCTTTCTCACCCTCTATTCATGTTAAGGGGTTAAATACCTCTCCCGTATCTTGGTTTGAATTGAAGCTTTCTTTTAGAACTGACCTTTCAGTCTCTTTATACGAAGAAGAAGGTGCTCTAAATTATGAATATAACCTCAGAAAATAAATAAGAGGCATTAATTTTACTTGACAAAAAACAAAAACAATGTATAATAATATATAAATGTACAATTTTACATGATTGTACAAAAAATTAAGGAGAAAAAAATGAAAAGAATTGTTTTTGTATTAATTCTTATGGCAATTGTTGTAGCGCCTGCTTTAGCAATTGATATCTCTGCTGGGGGCTCTTTTGGCCTTGGATTACCAATCTTGCGTGGTAGCGATTATGACGATGTTCAAAAAACCCTTGAGTCGTTTGAAGATGCTGGGGGTGATTTGGATGAAAAGAAATTAGCCTTTTACCCGCAAATTGATGCTGTAATTTCAATGGTACCTTTTCTTTCATTAGAGACAGGGGTCGGGTTTTTAAGCTCAAAAGAAACGCAATCGGTTACTATTATGGGTGCTACCGTGGACACTGAGTTTATGCGAACGGAAATAGTTATTCCCACAATGATTCGAGGCTCATTCGAGTATCCATTACAACTAGGATTGGCATCAGCGGGTGTTACCTATATTTCTGTTGGTACAAAACTGGGTATTCCTCTTGCAAGTTATATGACTTCAAAATCAAATCTTGCTGGAGTTGGCATTGACCAAGAAATAGACGCCGCTCCGGTTGTATTAGACTTAGCTTTTGCTGTTGGACAAGAGTTTAGACTAGGCGAAAAAAACTATATAGGAATAAGAGTTGCTTATGATTTGAATTTGCTTGCTCCCTATGACGAAGAAGATGTAGATGCCATTTCTGCAGATTTATCAGACCTGCGACATGACAACCTATTGTTTGGTATCACTTATCGATATATGTTCTAAGTGAACATGTAAAAAATCCCTACCCGAGAGGGCAGGGATTTTTATTAAGTGAAATATGCGTTATAAGCTGTAACAGCCGTTTACGTTTTATTACCCGCTTATTTTTTCGATAATTGGAAGCTGGTATGTTTTGTATTTTTCAATATCTGCTTCATACATCCTAAGTGTAACACCAAGGTCTTGATCTACTCTATTTATTGGTATCCAGTTTTCTTGAGGAACGCCATCAGGTTGCTCTGCACTAATGTAAATATCGATTCCACCACGTTCATCAAGTTTCATGCCTGCGTTTGCACCTACACTGTATTTGTAATGTTCATTTGGAATAAATAAAAACTTTTCTGTGTCATACACGGTAAAGGACCAAA
>CAYJFX010000095.1:0-6871 GCA_964369735.1 uncultured Treponemataceae bacterium | reverse complement strand
ATTTTGTGAATACTTTGTTTTTGAATTTCGTAGGAAAGATTCCGAGAGTTCATGTACATCTTTGGTTGCTCTTGTGGCTTCCAAATCACTTCCTCTCTTTCTTCTCCCTCTCTAAGCCAGGCAAAAATCTCTTCCTTTTCTTTTCCCAAAACCACATATGCGTCTCCTACAAAGATGCCCTTTGTTTCTTCTTGAAACCATCTCCCTATGTCTTCCATATCTAGTACTTGGCATAGGAACTCTATCTCCTCTACACTCCACTCTTTTCGAAGTGGGATGGCATCTGCTTCCCATACACTTGCTCCCAACTCTGCTAGGTTTCCTCCAGGCCACACTTCCACCAAATTCTGCTCCTCCATTCCTTCTAAATTCTTTCCTATTTTTTGTTTGTTCCATTTTCGTTTCCTCCATTTTTCTATTGACTTTTGGCTCCTGTTTACTACTTCCCTTTTTTTCTTGCACCTCCTTTTTAGACACAAAAAAAGCAAACAGTATTTCTACTATTTGCCTCTTCTTGTATTCTCTATTTATTTTTATTGCTACTCTATGATTGACAACTCCCTATTCGGTTTGTTGTTTCCCATCGATCCAACATATCGCTTCCAATGGATCCCTATCCCTACTATTTTTCACTTCTAAAGAGTATCCCTTATAATCTGTAGTTATATGTTTTCAGCACTTTTTCTAGTATGCTCATTTGGCTTAGTCTAAAAACAAAATTGTGTTCCCGTCAAGGTCAGTTAATTTCATTTCCCAACCACCATAAAAATGTTTCTCTGGTTGGCTCACATCATATCCTTTTAATTTAAATTCTTCATAGCTTTCATGTATATTTTCACAACCAACAACAAAGGTTACAGCCATGCGTTCATTTTTCCTTGAAACATTTTCACTATGGTCTTTCCAAATCCACAATGTAGAACCGTTAATATCAAATTGTGCACACCACCATTTTTCTTCTAGGTTTTCATCTACTTCTTTAATTGTAAATCCTAATCCTTTGTAAAATTCATAAGCCTTATATGCATCTTTTGATAAAATATTTATTCCTGCAAATTTAATTCCCATATTGTTTTCCTCCCATTATATAAATTGCACTAAACTGCTTGCGCAGTGGTTCGCCACCGGTAGTTAGTGCTTTTCTTTTTAGTATATCTCTTTTCACATCTTTTTTAAAGTCTTAAAATAGAATCCTAAACTATTTTAAGGAGGTCACCTATTATGATGACAAATGAAGAATTATTGCAAAAAATGCAAGAAGAATGTAACCTACGTAACCTAAGCCACTGGACTTTGAAAGAGTATCTATCCAAAGCCTATGTTATGATTGAGCATTTTGCTCCCAAACCACTCTCTAATATCACCGATGATGAACTGCGTGTTTTTCTTATTTATCTTAGAGATGAACGCAAACTCACTCCAAGTTCTATCAATGTCTATAACAGTGCCATACGTTTTATCTTCGGTGCTATTGTAGGACGTCCTGTTAACTATCAGAAAATCCCTCGTTGTAAGATTGTTCGTCCATTGCCAGACATTATGAGTGAAGATGAAATCATTGCTTTATTTCATGCTTGTGATGATGGCACTGATATTGGTTTACGTGATAAAGCTATCCTTATGACTATTTATGCTTCTGGACTTCGTTTATCTGAAGTAGCTAATTTAAAAGGGGGTGATATTTATGCTTCCTCTTCACGAATTAAAGTGAATTCAGGCAAAGGAAACAAAGACCGATTTACCATTCTTTCCAAGGATCATCTATCAATTCTCACAACCTATTATAAAACTTGGAAGCCACATACAGATGAAGGATGGTTATTCACTACCAAGTATGGGAATAAAATGTCTGGTCGTGCTATCCAAGATGTTATGAGAGTTCGACTAAAGTTAGCGGGGCTATCTCACAAACCCTATACCCCACATACCCTTCGCCACAATTTCGCTACTGCTATGTTAAATGGTGGCACGGATGTCTGTGTCATCAAAAAGTTACTTGGTCATACTCACATTCAAAGTACCACGTTCTATCTACATTTAGCCGACTTTGAAGAAGGACTTGAAAGCCCTCTTGATCGCCTAAACAAGAAAAAAAGGATGGTGAATCTAATGATTGAAATTCAACATATCTTTCTAGAACCTGCCCATAGCTATAAGGAACAACATTCTGTTTCCTATCAACAAGAAAAGGTGATGAATGCCCTTATGAAATGCAGAACTGCTTCTCTTGGCGGGCATGCTACAGTATGTGAAGATTGTGGGAATGTTCAAATTTCTTACAACTCTTGTAGAAACAGACATTGTCCTAAGTGCCAAACGATTTCAAAAAAAAATGGATTTATAACCAAAAGTTTAATTTATTAAATACAGGGTATTTCCATGTAGTAATGACAGTTCCTAGCACACTGAATACCATGATTCTACAAAATCAAGCTGTATGCTATAACTTATTATTTAAAGCTGTATCGCAAACACTTATGGAACTTGCTTCTGATAAAAAATATCTGGGGGCTACTACTGGTTTTACTGAAATTCTTCATACATGGGGACAAAACCTTATGTTTCACCCTCATATTCATTATGTAAAGGTAAGTATTATGACAAGCAGTGCATAGAAACTGCGTATTTATAGTATTTTTTCATTTATTTCTTAACATAATTAACGTCCGAGCTGATTTAACCAATCCATAAGATTAGTATCATTTGTCCAATCCTTTTGTTTTTCTTTGGGAATGACTTCGTTTTCTACAAGTTTATTAAGTGCCGATCTTTTCATTTCTACACTTGTTTTTGAATAGATTTGTGTCACTTTTAAATCCGTGTGCCCAAGAAAATCGCGTATAAAAATAGGATTTATATCTGCTTCTGTCATATGCATTGCTTTACTATGTCTTAAAATATGAGGTGTTGCATCAGTAAGTCCTATAGGTTCTGTATATTTTTTTAAAATATATGTAATACCCTGTCGTGTTAGTTTGTTACCATGACAGTTACAGAATAGAGGTGTATCCTGCTTTGCTAATTGTTTAAGCCCATGCTCCATCATATAGGAATCTAGTATTTCTCTTGTTTCTAGCGTGAGAGGAATTACACGTTTTTTTCGTCCTTTTCCTGTCAAAGTAACCTGAGGTGGTATGGTTATCCGAATATCACATACCTTTATATCTGCAAGCTCTTGAACTCTACATCCACTATCATAAAGTAAACACAATAGTGCTTGGTCACGCCTTCCTCGAACAGTACGAGAATCAGGAGTAGCTAATAATTCTTTGATCTGGTTCATCTCATAATGCTTTATTAATTTTTGCATTTTTTTCTTTTCTGGTATTGCTAAAATTTGTTGGGATAAAAACATATCTTCTGGACTCCGCATACTTATATATCTGAAAAATGAATGAATTGCTGCAAGTCTTTGATTTCTAGTAGAAATACTATTGCTACAATCTACTTCTAGGTACTCTAGAAACTCTTTTATTCTTTCTTGTGTAAAATCTTGAACACTTAATTTTTCGGGTCTAATAGAATAGGTAGTATTCATAAATTTAATCAGTATCATAAATGCATCTCTGTATGAGGCAATTGTATTGAAACTAAGATTTCTAGTACCTGAAAGGTATTTTGTAAGAAATTCGGTTATATATTGTGCAAAATCACTCTTCTTCATATGGCATCCTCACTTTCTCAAGAGGGGCTATCACGGGAAAAATTTCCTTTGTGGCTTCTTCTATTTTTTCCATCAGATCTGGAAAAGCTTCTGCGGTCAACTGTAAATATCTTGCAGTAGCTGAAAGAGATTGATGTCCCATATAGGTACACAAAAGTTGAAGTGCAGTAGTATGTGGTATGCCTTTTTTTATCATTTTTTCGAGACTGTGGACACAAAAAGAATGCCGTAAACAATGTAAATGTGGTCCTCTGCCTTTGTAGCCGTGGGTAGGAATTCCTAGATCAACTATTATGCGACTGAAAAAAACTTGCACATTGTTGCGAGAATAACATCCACTCCCTCGATTACTCATGAAAAACAAATCACCTTTATGATAAGTGTTATGTGTTTTGTATTTATACCATTTGCAGTATTCAACAACAGAATCACTAATTGGAAGAAGTCTATCTTTATGATTTTTAGGGTTTCTAATATGCAGTGTTTGCTCTTTAAAATTGACATCATCCATAGTTAATGTGAGAGCTTCTGAAATCCTTATCCCTGTTGCATATAATACCCTAAAAAGAACTGGATAAAAAATATGTGAATTACGACAGTTCGGTTGGATATTATCTGCTTTCGTAAAAAGTTGTTCTATTTGTGAATGCGTAAAAATATATGGTTTATATTGTGGCTGTATATTTTTTATGATAGCATATCCTGGACGGAATGCATTGATATCATGACGAATTAAATATTCTCCAAAATTTTGAATAAAACTAATTCTTCTTTTTTGTGTTGTTGCCTGCCAATTGGGTTGATACTCTGTAAATATATATACAAGATCTTCAACCAATCCCTTTGAGCAATCGAAGGAAAGACTAAGTTGGTCGAATACAAAAGAAAGTCGTTCTTCTTCTTTATAACTATAGCCAAGGGATTGTTTTTCCACTATAAAATCATGCAACTGTTTTGCAAAGGGTCCTTGATATAATTTATTCTCCAACATAATCCATTACCTCCAAATCTAGCATACATTTTTTGAGATATTCGGTATCAATCTTTATATAATATTTCCCAGCAATAGCAGGATCACTATGTCCTAAGATTTCTGATATAGTCGAAATTTCAATATCGCTTTGTAAAAGCTTTGTCGCTAAGGAACGGCGAAAAGTATGCCATCCATAATTCTTATTTTCAGATGGTATCCCTGCTTTATTCAGTACATTTGACAAGATGTGATTCATTGTACTATTTATTGGAAATTCATCATATGGAGGACGATGCTTGACAAATACATTTAAACTATTCGTAATGGGACGCCCATTTTTAATATAATCGATGAGTGCCCACCCTACATCTTCTGTGAGTGGAAGTGCTAATGATTTCTTTGTTTTACTTTGGATGATAGATATTTTTTTATTTTCCCAATCGATATCTCCAAGTTTGAGATTTCTGATATCACTAATTCGAAGACCTAATTGTGCTGCAATCATAATCATTGCATAGGCACGTTTTCCGGACGGACTTACTCTGTCTGTACTTTCTTTTATTTTTTCTATTGTATCATCATCCCAGAATGTAGGAAGTTTCACTCTTCCATTTATACAAGCTTGTGGTAGTGTTTCAGCTAAAGGTATTTGTATAAACTGATTCAAATATAGAAACTTATAATATCGCCTTAGTATACATAGTTTATAGGCAATGCCATTGGGGCTAAGGTAATAATAACTTTTTATAAATGTATCATTACACAAAGTTGTGATATGTATGGGTTCATAAATTTTCTTGCTATCTAGATAAAGTATCAACTCTTTAATAACTTTTTTGGTATTATTTATATATCCATAAGAAAGCCCTTCTTCGACAAGGTTTTTTAAATATAGTTCTGTACAAGTACGAAAACCTATTGGCCAAATAATTTCACCTTTAAAATCACTTTTGATATGGACGATTCCAAAGTTATAATACTCTGATAAAAGACGGATTGCCTTATAATAATAAGCTTCTGTCTTAGAATGTTCATCAGTCAGAGACATTCCTCCATGGTCTTTGAATTTACGAACAAGAAATTCAGTACCCAATGATTGCAAATACATTGCCTCGCCACAAAACATAGAAAATTCATTCAGTACACTTTTGTATCGCTTAAGGGTATTCATAGATAGTTGTTGTCTTATTAATTCCTTCTCTAATTCTATACATAGTTCAAAAACAAATATTTTTCTTGGCATTTTTATTTCCTCCTTTATGAAAAGGATACAGAAATATGAGGAATAATAACAGTCTGTCAAATAAAATTTTTAAGGGTTAAGCTAGAAGTTTAGAATATGATTTCTTGAGACTATGCAGGATTATGTGAAGTTGAAAATGGTTTTTATGTACTATATCTAGATTTTCAACAACTGCTTTACATAACAACTTGCTTGTCATAATGGATATTATGTAAAGCTTTACATAATTTACACTGTAGTATTCCAGCTGTGGTCTATCCAAACAAGGATTTTGGATTAACTCCAAGAAAAAGTTTTTCTTACCTGTAAAAGTTCTATCACGTAAGTTTCGCGGTAAATATCTTGCATTACTAAAAGAATTAAAGTCCGATATTTCAAAGGATGTATTGGATATTTGTTACAACAAAGAATGGATTGTTTATTGCAAACCACCTTTTAACACAGCAGCATGTGTGGTGGAGTACCTAGGTAGATACACTCACCGAATTGCCATCTCCAATAACAGAATCTTAAAACTTGAAGATGGTCATGTCACATTTAAATGGCGAGATTATTCAGACTGTAACCGTTGGAAAGAAATGACTCTTACTGCAATTGAATTTATCCGTAGATTTTTAATGCATGTCTTGCCACAAGGGTTTATGAAGATACGCCACTTTGGCTTTCTCTCAAGTCGTGGAAAGCAATTAAAACTACCTCTTTGTAAAGCAATGACAAATACATTGACAGAAAGCAAAAGGCTCTCTACAGAGGAATTATTAATAAAACTCCTTGGTAGAAAACCTTCTGTTTGCAAAAGCTGTGGATATGATGGATTAATCCGTATGGGATTAGCTCCTCCACTTACTGCTTAAACTGAATATCCTAAAGATCCCCATCTTTTTATAAAATCTGATTTAAGGTCAGGTTAGCTTTGCTATGCTTATTTTACCAAAAATCAGTATAAAAGGATAGGTTTCTCACTCTTTTTTCTGATTTATAGTACAGTTAT
>CAYJFX010000094.1:1299-6878 GCA_964369735.1 uncultured Treponemataceae bacterium | reverse complement strand
AACTTCATTATAACATTCCACATTTTCTAAAAATGTTTCTGCAATAAATTTTGCCCGCAATGGGTCTCCTGGTAATAAAATTGCCTCTGCAATTTGACCTTCTTTTGCCGCTATGTGTATACTCATTGTATCCTCCAAAAATGTTATAAATAAGTGTATCACATGATGCTTTTTTTTTAAACCCCTCCATAAAAAAATAGACACGCTTTGCGTTTAATTTGTTAAACCGCGAATTTCGTTGTCATATGAACTGATTGTTTTAGCCCTCACAATAACAAGGGTTGCAATGAAAAAAATGAAGATGTTAAATATGAATGGTAGTGCTGGATGTTCCTCAAAAAGGCGACCCACGACATAGCCGAAAGGAGATGAAATAGCAATCATTGCAGCATGAAAAATTGACTGAACTCTTGACCTCTCTTTGGGGATAATATAATACGCCATGAGAGCTTCACGCCGTGGAAACACAATTGCATAGGCTGCAGCCTCGAAGATGGTATAAAGGCTGACAGCAATAATACTCTTTTCGGGAGATAGAATGAGAACTATATGGCTTACAATGTATACTATTATGCCACCGATGAGTGAGGAGCGCATTCGAAGCCGGTTTATAATGTTTTGCAAAAAGGTAACAACAAGGAGCATAATTGCCGTTCTTACCATGGGAAATATTGGTACTAGTGTTGCGTTTAAGTGTAAATATTCTGTTATATATAGAGAGAAAAAGTTTGTGGTGGCAATAACTGAGATATTGGTTAGTGCCAATAAGAGAATAACAAATTTCATATTAGAAGAATCTAAAATGGTTTTTATTACACTCGAGTATCCTCTAAAAAGTGTGGCATAGGAAATGTTCTTTGTTTCTTCATAACGTATTTTACCCATTTCTGTTTCACCGCCACGAAAATATAATAAAATAAATTTTAATGACATAGAAATAGCTGAAACAAAATAGAGAGCACTTACAACCTCTTGTACAGAAAATATATCTACAAGTACAATTGCTATTGGGGAGAAAAAAACGGACAACATGCCACACATATGAAGGAGTGTAAAAGCGTTGGTTAAGTGTTTTTTAGGACAATCCTCTACAAAAAGGCATGTCCACGATGTGCTTGTTATTTGAAAAAGGGCATTTATTGATGATGCGAGTAAAAACATCCAAAAATTTTGAGCAAAGGCCCAAATAAAACAGGGAATAGTCCATGCTAAAAAGTCAAAAATAAAGGTAGTGAGGCGTCTGCCTAGTTTATCTGTAATAACACCACCCATAAAGGCAAATACGACTTGCAATCCAAGAGATATTGAAATAATTAATCCAATTTCAGAGCTCGTAAGTCCATAATTTGCCATATATAACGTTGCAAACGGTGAAAACAATGAGTACGGTATAAACCAAAGGGGCTCTGTTACGAGTGAAATTTTAGGATTCCCTTTTAGCTCAACAAAGGTTTTAACAAGGTCATGGTTTTTAATGTTTTTCATAAGCCTTCTGCAACTTTATCTTTTTTTAAAGCTTCTATAGTTTTTATTTGAAAACTGTCGCCTTGAGTAGAATTGAGCTTTTTTTCATACCACACGATGTCGTGCCAAGTATCAAACTTATAACCACTATTTGTAAATATTCCCACTTGAGAAAAGCCTAGGCTGGAATGGAGTGCGTCACTTGTAAAATTGGGGCAGGTTATACATGCATAGGCCATAACAAAGCCTTGTGCCGTTAATAAGTCTAACAGCTTTCGATACATTTTTTTTCCAATGCCTTTACCCTTATGGGTATCATTTACATATACAGTCGTTTCGACTGCCCAATCATATGCTTTGCGTTCTCTAAACCTTGTTGCATATGCGTATCCAATTACTTTTTTGTTTAAGGTTGCAACAAGGTACGGGTAGTTTTCTGATATGGTTTTTATGCGCATTAAAAAAGCAGCTTCATTTGGAACTTCACATTCAAAAGTTATAGCAGTGTTTTCTATATAATGTGAGTATATTTCGAGGATTTCTTTTGTGTCATCTGGAGTAACGAAACGGAGCTTGCTCATATAGTAGTTGTACCATGGAAAAAGAATTTGTGCAAGCCTCCTTTTTAAGAGGGTTACATGCGCTTTTCAATTTTTTTCACAAAAAAATCTAAGTTGCTACCAATAAAAAAGGCGCAGTATATACAAATAAAAAGCGATATGCTGAGCGATATGGTTACCTGTAGTACTTTACTTGAGATAGTTGTATTTAAATACCCAAAAAGTACAAGTGCTAGCACAAGTGCGATTCCAGAAAAAACCCAACGCTTTAACGAAATTGGTTTTACACTACTGTCTTTTAATAATTCAATTGAGGGGTTTGTTTTTTGTACTATCTTTGCTATCGCTGCATTATTCATTGATACAGGAATATAAAGAGGGCGTGTGCTTGATCTTTGTGCTAAGGTGCATAATCTCACGGTCGTGCGACATTTTGTGCAAGTAAGTAGGTGGATGGTAGTTTTTAGTCCAAGTTTTTCATCTTTGTCTAATTCTAAAAATGTATTAATTGTTTCATCACATATGCTTTGTTTCATTTTATCCTCACGTTATTATCCGACCAAAATAAAGTCATCAAGTTTTTGTTTTAATTGCTTTTTTGCTCTAAATATATTTGATTTTATAGTATTTATAGGCAGGCCTGTAATTACACTTATTTCGCTGTGCGAAAAGTCGTAAAAAAAGTACAAATCAAGGCAAAGAGCGTAGTGTTTAGGAAGCTCTTTTAAGGCCTCTCTAATTGCTTCTGCGGTTAATTCTCTTAATTGTTTTTCTTCAACACTATAATCATTATCAAGTATTGCGGCCTGTTCGCTGAGCGTAATATATTCTCGTCTTCTGTTTTTGGCATTTATTGCGGTGTTATATGCTATACGCATAAGCCACGTAGAAAACTGTGATTCTTTTCGAAAGCTGTTGATGTTTGTAAACACTTTTAAAAAAACATCTTGCACAAAATCGGCAGCATCGGTTTCATTTTTAAAAAAACTGTATCCTAAGGCACGCACTTTTTTTTCATAGGTTTCAACTAGTATGGCAAAGGCAGAAGAGTCACCTTTACACACTCGTTTTACAAGCTCAAAGTCTTGAAGAGCAGCTTTAGAATATTGTTTCCAAAATAGATTCACTATTATTCCACGTTAGGTGTTAAGCTTTTTAAACATGTTGTAAAATATAATTAAGCAAATACCTACAACAAAGGGGATAAGGCCTCCTAGAAGATTGTAGGAAAATCCATCTAGAATAATAAAAAATACACTTAATATAAAGCCTATTCCTGTAAGGAGTATGCCTGTTAATAGAGAAAACAAGGATAGGTTAAATTGCAACGGCACATATTTTTCTGTTTTTATGAGTAAATTTATTTGTGCATTGCGCCAGAGTAAGTAAAAGAAAATTACTACTCCTCCAATTACAATTCCTACGATGGGGATTATTGCAACAATCACTTGTGCTGCAGGGATAAGGGTTTCTTCGTTCATTGTTCGATTCCTTTTTATTTTTTTCTTACTATTATTAGACCCCCCAATAGTAAAAGAGGTTGCAATTATTCTAAAAAAATATATTCTGCAAAATATAATGTATCAATTGACCCCAATACCAATTCAGCATTTATTATAGTAATCAATTCTTGCTTTACATTTTGCTCCCCTGTTTCTAAAAGCTCTTTTTGAGTGAAATTTTCAAAATAACTTGTAATGAGTGAACGTAATTTTAGATTTTTTTTGAATAATTCTTCATAAAAAACCACATCATCAGTTGGATATGGAAAATACGGGCTTACCACAAGGGGGATTGCCGGATCATCAGAAGTACTGCAGCGTAGTGTTCCTATTTGGGTATACACTGATGTTTTACTGTTAGGCGAATTTGCAATGCTAGTAGGTGGTGGGTCCTGCCTTCTTAGGTTCCCGCCAGGACTTGCATTTCCCGAAACAAAGGCAATGGCAGTGCCAAAGAGCACAACAAGTACAATGATTCCTATGGCTAATATAAATAGTTTATCTAGCTTTTTCATATTAATTAGTGTACACTGTAATCATTATGTATTCAAGAGCTTTATTGAAACTGCCGATAACTAAATAGGGTAATGTTTCTTAAACATACTATTATTTTTGGGAGATTTAGTGACTTCAGGACAAAAAATTGCAGTTACATTATTAAGTTCAGTTCTCATTTTTGCAATCTTTACGGTAGTTGCATTTTCAGGCTTGTTTACCGTACTTGAAACGAGATTTTATCAGCCAGCTGTAGTGCGTGGATTAGAAAACAAACTTTCTCAAGTTTCTAGTGTCTTTAATAATCATCTAGAAGCTACCTTAACCACTTTTAATGAAGAATTTGTTGATAATACTTTTGTAAAACAAAGTTTTGCGGGGGTTCAAACAAATGAGATAATTGAAGGTAGGGTCAATGCTGCTGGGGAGTTAATGTTACAGACTCCTTCGCTGTTAGGGATTAGAATTATAGAAAGCGATGGGCGGCGATTGCATTATAGTACGTTTGATGAAGATATTTTGCAAAGAACGGCAACTGCAATTTCATATAGATTATATGAAGACTTAGGTGCGCTTGCATATGATGTGGTACAAAGCCCACAGGTTTCACCGCCAAGAGTTATATATGATGTAAACTCAGATTTAATCTTATATAGTTACCCCTTTTACGATGATATTGATGCCTATAGGGGAACGGTAGTTTTTTACACTTCTGTTTTTGATTATACACAAAAACTTATTGCAGAAAATCTTATTCGCGTTTCAGAAACACCGATTTTAGTTGGTACAATGGGAAATCCTATGTTGCTGTTGGGACTTCCAAATACTGGACAAGAGCAGCTCATTGATACTATTGGAAACTCTCTTGAGACTATAGAACAAGGACTTAATCGGTTGGTAACAGTATCAGATGATGACAGCCTTGTGCTTTTAGTTGATAAAAGTGTTCCAAATATTCAAGTTGCACACTGGTACAATGAACAACTTTTTGTTTTCCCTGATGCGGTAAAAATTCTTTTACTTGTTTGTATATTTATTACATCGTATCTTGTTATATTTTTAATTTTTAATGCAAAACAAGATGATATGGTTGTGATTCGCGACCGAATAAAACGCTTTCAGTTTTCACTTATCAATGAGTATCTAACAAGCAAAGAAGATATTGATTGGAATGCAGTGACGAAAAGCATTAGTTTACGAAAAAATGAGGTTGCGACGGGTATTAAGAAAAGCCTTGGCAGTCGTGCAAAAAAATATGATGCAGAAGTTTCAGACATACTTGATAAAAGCTGGGACGAAATCATGGCAGCTGTTGGGAAACAGTCTGCTCCTGCTCACAGTCAAATAGGAAGCGCTTCAACTGATGAAATAAAGCGTATGCTTGAGCAAATATTATCAAGTGGCAACATCGTTGTAAATGCCGTTGCTGCTCCTCAAGATACTGAAAAGGCTAAAATGCCACCGCGAGTTGCAAAACCAACTCCAATAGAAGAAGTAGAAGAACTTGATGAAGTTGAAAGCTTAGAAGAAGTAGAAGAGCTTGATGAAGTTGAAAGCT
>CAYJFX010000094.1:0-1199 GCA_964369735.1 uncultured Treponemataceae bacterium | reverse complement strand
GTTGAAAGCTTAGAAGAAGTAGAAGAGCTTGATGAAGTTGAAAGCTTAGAAGAAGCAGAAGAGCTAGGTGAAGTTGAAAGCTTAGAAGAAGTAGAAGAGCTAGATGAAGTTGAGAGCCTAGAAGAAGTAGAAGATCTTGATGAAGTTGAAAGCTTAGAAGAAGTAGTAGAACTTGACGAAGTTGAGAGCTTAGAAGAAACAGATGTGGTTTCTTCAGTGGATAGTGAAGAAGCTAACTTAGAGTTGCAAGAAACCGTTAATGACTTATTCAAAGAAGATTTAGTTCTTGGCGAAAAAGTTATTCGCACACAAAACAGTGAAAATATTGAAAATTATTTTGATAGTTTTGATTTTAATATTTCAAGTATCGATTTTTCACACCTTGATGAAGAAGATGCAAGCGAGAACGGTGAAGTTGATACTCAAAAGGTCGAAATTGATTTGCCTGAGGCCGGCTCTGAAGAGCAAGTGTACACTGCAGAAAAGCTTGATACATCAGCGTTTAGTTTAGTACATAGATTTTTTCAAGCACAAGCTCCTTTAAGTGACTTAGAAAATGTAGAGGTTGATTCTATTGTAGAAGAGTCAGGAATATTTATGATACCAAAAGATCTTGAAGTTAAAAATACGAATGTAAACAAGGACTTTAAAACCTTAGTTGATTCAGTTTTAAAATAAAGGAGATATGTATGACACATACAATAGAATTTCAAGTACGCTCATATGAATGCGATTCGTATAACCATGTAAATAATGCAGTGTATTTAAATTACCTTGAACATGCAAGAATACAATTTATGCATCACATAGGGTTCGATTACAAAGGAATAGTTACAGCTGGTTATTACTTGTATGTTACAGAAATTGATATTAAGTATAAGGCATCGGCCGTTTTAGATGATATTCTGTGTATTGATGTTACTCCAACGAAATTAAAAAAAATATCTGGTGAGTTTGCGCAAAAAGTATATAAAAAAGATGGGACGGTATGTGCTTTAGCCACAGTTTCTTGGGCATGCGTTTCAGCAAGCACTGGTAGACCCTGTAAATTGCCAGATGAATTTTTAGTAGAAGGTTTACGGGCCAAAGAATAGGTTACAAAAAAGCTGTTTATTCCAAACATGGTCTAAACAGCTTTTTTTTAGAGACTGTCCTAAATTTTGTGTAAACTTGTCAAAAAGCATATAATGCAGAATTAA
>CAYJFX010000093.1:0-6928 GCA_964369735.1 uncultured Treponemataceae bacterium | reverse complement strand
AAAAACTTTCCTCAACAAGACTTTCTGAAGAAATAACACCTTCTACAAGGCGATACACCGCATCTATTACAACCGTGCAAGCTATTTCTCCCGATGATAATACATAGTCGCCTATCGATATTTCATCGTCTACCCATTTGTCAACTACCCGTTGATCTATTCCCTCGTAGCGGCCGCAAATAAAAACAAGCTCTTCCTCTTTACTAAGGCTTTCTGCAAGTTTTTGCGTTAAAGGCTTTCCAGAAGGACTTAAGTAAATTACCCTTGTCTTTCGTTTTTTACCTTTTCCGTTTTTTTTGCTATTAAAAGCTTTTGGCGGTTTCCCGATTGTAGCTTTTAATGCCGCATCTAAAGGTTTTGGTAGCATTAGCATTCCTGCTCCGCCACCATATGGAGTATCATCACATGTTTTGCGAACATCGTCTGCAAAGTCTCGAATGTTTACAAGATCGTAGGAAATAATTCCCTTTTCAACCGCTTTTGCCATTATTGAAGTTTCAAAAAAGGCTCTAGGGATTTCTGGGAACAAGGTCAGCACATGGAATTTCATATATTAATCCAAAATCCAGAGGTGCATCAGTTGAACAATACCGTTCTCAATATCAACTGTACCGATAAATTCCTTTCGGAATGGAACAAGAACTGTTCTTTTTTTATCTGTACCGTTGGAGTCAGTAGTCAAACTCTCGGAAACTTCAACCTGCAAAAGGTCATCGGCTCCGCCTCCCAATACGTCTGTAATTATTCCCACAACTTTTGCATCTGTTGTAGAATCTCCGTTTTCAAAGTACACTAAGGAACATTTTTTTAAGTCTTCTTGGTAGAACTCACCCTCTTCAAGCGGACAAGCTAAACTTCGGTCAACTACAATTTCAAAGCCGACAATTGTCTTAGCTTTTTCAATTGAATCAATTCCTTCAAATGTCATATAAAGATCGACACCACCAAAATCAACTTCGTTTATAACGAGCGTTTTTTCAATGCTCCCTTTCCTTATGGTTACTTCTGTCAAGTTCAAAAAATGTTCGTACTCGCCTGAAGTGCTTATTACTTTTACTTTACCCGCAAGACCATGAGTGGTGCGAATAAATCCAATAATCAAAGTATCGTTCGACAATGGCATTTTTTTTCCTAGTCGAGAATGTCTAATGAATAGTGTTTCCCTGACTTAGATGCAGATGCACTTAGTACAATTCGAAGTGCTTTTGCAATGCGCCCCTGCTTACCTATAATCTTTCCGATATCTTGTTGTGCTACTCTTAACTGAATAACAGGGCCTCTCTCGCCTTCTGTTTCGTTTACAGAAACCGCACTTGGGTCATCAACCAGAGATTTTGCAATGTATTCTACTAAATCTTTTTCCACTTAATGTGCTCCCTGTTTTACAGTGTAAAGTTTTTCTTATTTAAGATTTTTCGAACTGTATCAGAAGGTTGTGCACCTACTCCAATCCAGTAACGAATTCGATCTTCATTGAAAGAAATTTGTTTTTCTTCAGCTTCAATTGGGTGATATAGTCCAACATCTTCAATTGAAGTTCCATCTCGAGGTTTTCGAGAATCTTGCACTACAATTCTGTAGTAAGGACGTTTTTTTGAACCGAATTTCTTAAGTCTGATTCGTACCATGATACCTCCTAGTAAAATTTGCCTTTATGCATGTATGACTGCAGCCATACTACTACAATTACAATGCACCGCATTTCTTTGTAATAAAACTGCACAGAGCATGAACATAATTTATAACATAAATTTGATGCTTGGTCAATACGTAAGAATTGCATTTCCTGTCAATTTTTACTAGCGGTTTTAGCGGTAACGACGAAAAAGAATTGCATTTCCTGTCAATTTTTCCTAGCGAGTTTAGTGGTAACGACGAAAAAGGATTGCTCAAAATTTAGGGTAAAACAAATGATCCTGCATTAAAAATATCACTTTATCTTAGCTATATAGCTAAAAAGTAAAACCATTCCCTTTTGTAAAATTTATTTAAATTTTTTCTTGACAGAATAAATATTATGACTTATAATTATTTTTATTAAACATAGTATGTTTTATAAAAATATATTAATTAGTTATTATATATTTATTATATATAATAAGCTAAAACATGGAGGAGAAAAAATGATCTGTA
This sequence comes from uncultured Treponemataceae bacterium, assembly GCA_964369735.1. GTDB lineage: Bacteria > Spirochaetota > Spirochaetia > Treponematales > Treponemataceae > CAYJFX01. Next base: position 4,795 of record CAYJFX010000093.1, on the reverse strand, counting down.
ATCAAGAATTAAAAAAAGTACTCGGAGCATCAATTATTTCAGATGTTTTAGATGAAATGGGATATCATGAACAAGTTATATCAAGTACAGTCTTTCCACTAAAAGACAATACTGTTATTTTTGGACCAGCTTTTACAAGCATTGGCACCCAAGTTTATTCAATGCCTGATGATCCCTTAACCGCACAGTGCAAGGTTGTTGACCAACTAGGCGAAGGAGAGGTATATGTCCTAGTCACACGTGGCGAAAAAACATGCGCCTTGTTTGGCGAGCTTTTTGCAACAGCTGTAAAAGGGCGCAAAGGGGCTGGAGTTTTACTCGATGGTTATGCAAGAGATATTAAGTTGTTAAAAGAAATGGATTTCCCCCTCTTCTTTGGTGGGATAAACCCAAAAACATCAAAAGGTCGATGTGAGATTAACGAGTGCCAAATACCTATTAATATTGACGGCGTAGTAATAAATCCTGGAGATATCATTTTTGGTGATATTGATGGTGTAGCTGTAGTTCCAAAAGGGATTGCAGAAGAAGTATTTAAAAAAGCTCATTCAAAAGTGGAAGATGAAACAGTCGTACGTAAAGCATTGGAAACAGGAACATCTTTAGAAGATGCTTATAAAATAAATGGCGCAATTTAATTGCTTCATTATAAATTAGGAGGAAAAAATGAAAAAGAATGCAAAAGCAGGTTTAGTAGTTGTTATATCAATTGCAGTAGCATTGGTATTATTAGGTGGCTGTGCAGCCAAAGATGAAGAAAGCTATACAATGCGTATAGCTCATATTCTTGATGTAGGCTCAATTCGACATCAATACTTAGAGCAATTTAAAGCTGAAGTAGAAGAAAAAACAGACGGAAATATCACCATACAGCTTTTCCCATCGGCTCAATTAGGTTCAGATGACGAATTAATTGAACAGGTAAAAAATGGTAGCATTGAAGGGTATTCTGGTTCAGCTTTTGACACAACAGTACCAGAGTATAACATTTACTCAATGCCATTCTTGTTTGCTTCAACAGAAGAAGCAGCTGCAGTTATGGCAAGTGAATGGGGCGAAAACTTAGCAAGTAAATCAGAAGTTAATGGAATTAAAATGATCTCAACAGGGACGGCTGGTATGCGTGTTATGACAAATAGCAAAAAGCCTATTTATAGTCCTGCAGATTTAAGAGGATTAAAATTGAGAACTCCTTCATGGGAAGTAACCATTAAAACAATGGAAGCTCTTGGTGCAAATACTCAATCAATTCCGTTTAATGAAACATATATGGCTTTAAAAAATGGTGTTGCCGATGCACAAGAAAACCCATGGGTATATATTGTTGAACCAAAGTTTTATGAAGTTCAAGAATATGCTACTGATTTAAACTGGAACCTTACAATTGAGTGCTTTGAATTAAACTTAGATTGGTACAACTCTTTACCAGAAGAATATCAAGTAATAATAAAAGAAGCTGCTATGAGCGCAATGGATTTTAACAATGAACAAAATAGAATTTTAGAAAAAGAATACATTGCAGTTTGCGAAGAAGCTATGGAAATTACTTATTTAACTCCAGAGCAACGACAAGCCTTTGTTGACGCTACACAAAGTGTATATGATTTCTATATTGAAACAGGTCTTTTTGAACAAAGCGATATAGATACAATTAGAAGTACAATCGCAGAATTTAACGCATCATAGTCAATTATTCACAGGGGAGTACGCATATAATATGTATTTCCCTGTGTTTTTTTTTAATCGAGAGGTTTTATGAAACATTTAGCTAAGTTAAATAAGCATATTGCAACTGGGATGGAATGGGTAAGCATAGTAATGATTTCAGGAGTTGTTATTTTGTCTATAACTGCGGTTATACTACGCTATGTATTTAATATAGTTTTTATTCAACAAGAAGAAGCTATTACGTTTTTATTTATTGCGTCAGTTTTTTTTGGGCTACCACCTATAATGTATCGAAAAACACATGTTTCGGTCGACTTGTTGCAAGATGCTCTGTCCCCAAAGAAAAAAAGAATTCTTAAAATAATCCAATACGTAATTGTATCGGTTGTTCATATAGTGCTCGTATATTCATCATTTAGTATGAATAAAACAAATAAAAATTTTTTAACACCGGGGTTAAGAATCCCATTTTGGACGATTTATTCAGTATTCCCTATTGGGATAGCATTGAGTTTTATTATATCAGTTTCCCAATTAATTGAGTATATTACAGCTCCATTCACTACTGATTTAGATAAAAAGGAGGTATAGAATGATTACAGCTTTAGTTATAATAGGTTTTTTTGTATTTGTAATATTAGGGATTCCACTAAGCTTTGCTTTTGCAGGAATATGTAGTGCTTATTTTATTTTTGAAAATCCTGGAAGTATTTCCGCCCTAGCTTCAAGAATATTCAACGGAGCAAATAGTTTGACTCTTATTGCACTACCTATGTTTATTCTTGCAGGTGAAATTATGAACAGAGGCGGATTAACAAAGCGGATTGTAGACTTTTGCCTTTTAATTTCTCGACCAATTAGAGCAGGTTTAGCAGAAGTAAATGTTATTGCAAGTATTGTTTTTGGTGGAATTACTGGTTCTTCTGTTGCCGATACAACAGCTATTGGTGGGATAATGATTCCAGCTATGAAAAAAGAAGGATATCCAACAGAATTCTCTGCAGGTGTTACAGTAGCATCTTCAACAATTGGCATGGTGGTTCCCCCAAGTATTCCCATGCTTGTATATGCAGTAATTGCAACAGAGTCTGTAGGTTCTTTATTTTTAGCGACTGCGATACCTGGGATTTTAATAGGGGTATTACAAGTAATTGTTGTGTACTTCTTATCAAAACACTATGGATATCATTCCAAAAACTATGTACGTAAATCACTCAATGAAAGTTTAAGTATCATTCTAAAAAGCTTTCCCGCAGCCATTATGCCCATATTGATAATCTTAAGTATATCCTTGGGAATTTGTACTGCTACAGAGTCAGCAGCTTTAACTGTTTTATATGCAACAATAGTTGGATTCTTTGTGTATAAAGACTTAAAACTTTCAGATATTATACCTGCATTAAAAAGCACCATTGCTACATCTTCAGCAGTTATGTTTATTGTTTGCTGTGCTACAGTATTTACCTGGGTAATGGCCATATTACAAATTCCTGCAGCAATCCAAGGTTTTTTTATGGGCCTTAACCTTCCTATTCCAGTATTATTACTTATTTTTAATGTAATGATATTGCTAGTAGGAACATTTTTAGATGTTACACCAGCTTTATTGCTATTAACCCCAATTATGATTCCAATTATGGAATCTTATGGAGTAGGAACAATTCAATTTGGAGCAATTATGATAGTAGGTCTTGCAATTAGTCTTGTAACTCCACCAGTTGCGCTATGCTTAAATGCTTGCAGCAAGATATGCGGGCTAAAAATGGGTGTAATTTTTAAATCTGCAGTACCATTAATATTTATTAATATAGCAGTATTTGTTGCTGTAACATTTATTCCACAATTATCTTTGTGGCTACCAAGTTTATTTATGAATTAGGATATTAAAAAATGAAAAAATACAAAGTTGTTTTAACAGATTATATGTATGATAGTGTTGAGCCTTTTTTTGATGTTTATAACAAAGAGGCAGATATTGAGTTTTTACCAATGCAGCTCAAAACAAAAGAAGAAATGATGAAGGAAACTGAATTTGCTGATGCTGTCCAAATTCACTTTAACAACCTAGACCGCGATATTATTAACAATTTAAAAAATTGTAAGGTTATTGCAAGAAGCGCTGTTGGTGTTGATAATATTGATATAGAGGCTGCAACTGCAAAAGGGATTCCGGTTGTAAATGTACCTGACTATTGTTTAGAGGAAGTTTCTGACCATGCTATACTGTTAATGATGTATTGCACAAAAAAAATGAACTTACTTATTAATACAGTTAAAGAAGGAACGTGGGATTATGCCGTGACTAAACCAGTATTCAGCTTGCGGAATATGACACTTGGACTACTCGGTTGTGGCAATATAGCCAGATCAGTGGCTAAGAAAGCACAAGCTCTAGGTATGAAAGTAATTGCAAGTGATCCTTTTGTAAAGCAAGATGATGTCTCACAACATAGTATTACTATTGTTACACAAGATGAACTTATAAAGAACTCTGATGTCATCTCATTGCACATACCGTTGACCGAAAAAACCTCAAAAACAGTTAATGCAGATTTTTTATCTAAAATGAAAAAGTCTGCCTATTTAATTAACACTGCGCGTGGCGGCTTAGTTGACGAGGCAGCATTGAGAGATGCTCTCGCAGGGAATATAATTGCAGGCGCGGGACTAGACGTATTAGTGAAAGAAGAAATTTCAAAAGATGATCCATTGCTAGCATTAGAAAATTGTATAATTACTCCGCATGCCGCATGGTATTCTGAAGAATCAGTGTATACTTTATTGACAAGTGCTGCTAAAGAAGTTGTTCGTTGCTTACACGATGAGCGTCCAGTAAATCAAGTAAATAAGATATAAGTGTTACTTGAAAATATACCATAGATAAAGTATAATTATTGTAATACAAACAATTATAAAAGGAATATAATGGCTTACAATTGTAATGCAGCAGAAGAAGCCTATAGCTTTATATTAAAAAACATAAAGTCTGGAGCATGGAAACCTGGAACTAAGATATTATCTGAAGATGCGCTAGTAAAAAAAATAGGTGTTAGTAAAGTTGCTGTCAGAAGTGCAGTAGAGAAATTTTCAGGCATGGGCATCCTTGAAAAACAGCAAGGATCAGGTA
>CAYJFX010000092.1:0-7562 GCA_964369735.1 uncultured Treponemataceae bacterium | reverse complement strand
GTCCTAGCGTTGCACGCTCAATTACAAAAGAGCAAGTTTTAGAAAGCGAAATTGAAAAGTCAACCTGCGTTGTGCTAGAAGGTATGATTTTTTTTAACGTTGATGTTATAACACATATTTTAAACCTTTGTAAAAAGCACAACAAAACAATTGCAATAGATGTTGCATCCACTTTTTGTGCACCTAAAGCAATACTAGAACTTTCCAATTTTCTAAAAGATGACATTATAGATGCTAAAAACATTTTACTATTTGCTAACGAGTTTGAATATGATGCAATAGTAAAAGAATCAAAAAATGAACTACACTATTTATTAGAAAACGGGGCAATGATAAGCCAAAAGTTAGGTCCCCAAGGCGCAGTACTCCACTCAAAAGATACTACTATTGAAGAAACAACGGAAGCGGTAAATGCCCTTGACGACACTGGGGCAGGAGACGCCTTTGCAGCAGGCTTTTTAATGTACTACCTTACTCATAATAAAGACGAAGACAGCTTTTTACAAAACTGCCTAAAAAATGGCAACGCTGTAGCGAAAACCGTGCTCGATGGTTTTGGCCTTAGATAATTAATTATAAATTGTCAATTATACATTAAATTTTCCCCTCTTCCACTATTCCCAAAATTTTGTTATACTATTTTAAATTGACAAAAAATATGCTTATGACAAGAGGGATGTAGTATGATAACTGCAACAGGTGCACAAATAATTGTAACAGTATTGGAAAAATTGGGAACAAAGGTAGTAGCGGGAATTCCTGGAGGGTCTACACTCCCCTTATACGATGAATTATACAAAAGCTCTATTCGCCACATTTTAATGAGGCACGAACAGGCTTGTGGCTTTTTTGCGCAAGGAATATCTCGAACCACCGATGAAGTTGCCGTTTGTCTTGCAACTAGTGGGCCGGGCGCCATGAACCTATTAACCGCCATCGCAGATGCAAGGGCAGACTCTATTCCTCTGGTAGCCATTACAGGGCAAGTAAACTCTGGACTTATTGGAACAGATGCATTTCAAGAAGCAGACACCTTTGGTCTTTCATTTCCTATAACAAAGCATAGCATGCTTATTAAATCACCTGAAGAATTATTAACGGCGCTTCCAAAAGCATTCTATATTGCAAGCGAAGGGAGAAAGGGTCCCGTACTCATAGACATTCCGAGAGATGTACAATTAATGAAAGCAGAATTTAACTCATGGCCTGAAATAAAGGTTGAAACAAGCTCAAGCCCTCGTTATGCAACAGAAGGTGAGTCCTTTTCAAGGTGCATTGAAAGTTCCTTACAATTGCTTGAAAAAAGTGCAGCTCCTGTTCTCTATGTTGGTGGTGGCTGCAATACTCCTAAAACTGCAGCAGCTCTTTTAAAGTTTTTAGAAAAATATAGCGCTCCAGTAGTAACAAGCCTCATGGGTATTGGATGTCTTCCATTTGATCACGTAAGTAATTGCGGTATGGTGGGCATGCATGGAAGTGAAACAGCAAACCGCGTAATGCACGATTCAGACCTTGTTTTGGCAATAGGCACACGTTTTGACGATAGGGCGACAGGTTTAATTGCTGGCTTTTGCCCAAATGCAAAAATAATACATGTAGACATCGATGCAGCAGAAGTAAATAAGATTTTTATGCCAGAAGTGTATGTAGTAAGCGAAGCAGAAAAATTTTTAACTGAAATTACAAAACAATTAAAGGAAAAAAAAGCGTTTACAAATCACATAGACATGCGCAAAAAAGAAATTGAAAATGCCTTAGAAAAATGCTCTCCAGGGCGTTTTATTTCAACCATACCCTCTTTGGCAAAAAGCGCAGGAATTAAAGAAGATGACATAATTGTGGCAACTGATGTTGGACAGCACCAAATGTGGACAGCTCAATTTTATCCAATAAAAAAACCTCGCCAGCTTTTAACATCTGGCTCACTCGGCACCATGGGATTTGGTTTACCAACTGCAATAGGCGCCGCTATAGCAAACCCAGATAAGCGTATTGTATGCTTTTCCGGTGACGGGTCGATAATGATGAACATTCAAGAGCTCGCAACTCTTGCAGAATTAAACTTAGATGTAACGGTAATTGTTCTCGATAATGGTGTATTGGGAATGGTTAGGCAGCAACAGCACTTCTTGTTCAATGGTAACCTTTCAGCCTCTGTGTTTGAAAAAAAGCCCAACTTACTTGAAATTGCAAAAGGTTTTGACATTGTTGCAGTAGACACGTTTACTAGCGGGTGGAACACAATAGCCTTTCCGAAAAGGGGCGCAGGGCCTCGCTTTGTTGTATGCAAAATAGACCCAGAAGAATTAGTTCTTCCATTTGTTCCAGGTGGAAAAGCGAATATTGACGCAATTAATTAGTTTTTTTGAACCTATTGCCTGTCTTTGCATATATTACGGCAAAAAGACAAAAACCTAATATAAGTGCACAAGATGCGAAAACTATCCATATTGCATTTAAAACAATTCCAATAGGAACCAGTAGGATAGAAATTGCTATTGATAGCATTATTTTGCCCATGAATTTACTCATTTCTTTTGTATCATATAAGTCTTTTTCCCAGGTTGGTAGAGTGTTAAACCCTGCAATGAAATCAGCGCCTTCTCCTTTTAACAAAAAAGCAGAAATAACTACCAGTCCAATAAATACAGGAATAATAACTAGCACGACAACAGTTGCATCATTAACTTCCATATCCAACCCCTTTGGAATACCTAAGCCTTTCTAAATCTACTACTGGATGTAGCCCCTATTGAAAAGAATATGAGACTCATGGTAATAGCAATAAACAGTGCCTGCAGACCGTTACTTTTTGTAATAAATGAGATAAATAAAAGCAATACAGCAAAGGCTAATGTAAGTATAATTTTACCCATAAACTTACACATTTTCTCTGCATCAAATTTTTTTTGTTCTTCAAGAGAAAGTGAATTATATACTGTAAGCATATTTGCACCTTTTCCTCTCAGAAGTATGGAAGAAACTATAATGAGTAATATAAACATACTACCTGTAACTACTAAACTGATAACCAATCTTGTATCCATTTTCTACTCCTTTGCTTGTGCAAAATATCTTAATGAACATACATTCATACTAAATATTATAACACAGCATTTCGGAGTTGTCTATTTTAAAATGATAGTCTACAATAGGCGTTTTAAGAAATTTTCGGCATTATTATAACATATTTTTTCAATTAAACTCGAAGACAAGCCAGCTTTTTCTATGGCGTTTACTAGCTTATGAATGTCTTGCACACCTGCCAGCTCAAGATTTCCTTCAATGCCGTCAAAATCAGAGCCAAGTGCTAAAACATCCTCTCCCCCTACTTTTACAATATGTTGTATGTGCTTTACCATTGCACCTATGGTGCTATCTTCACTGCCTTGCAAAAAAGGACCATAAAAGTTTAAACCTGTTACACCGCCCCTATCTGCAAGTGCCTTTATCATCTCATCGGTAAGATTCCTAGAGTTATCGTGCACTGAGCGTGCATTTGAATGTGTTGCTAAAAAAGGTTTTTTTGTATTATTACACACATCCCAAAAACCTGCATCTGAAAGATGAGAAATATCAATAAGTATTCCAATTTCTTCCATTCGCTCAATTACTTCAAATCCAAACGCTTTTAATCCAAAATCACTCCCTTTTTTTTCATGAGGATAGCCAATACAGTTTTCATAGTTCCATGTTAAGGTAATTGCCCTTACGCCTTTTTCGTAAAGTACATCAAGCTTCGAAATATCATCATACAGGATTCCGCCTTCTTCAATGCTTATAAAAACTGAGTGTTTATTTTCATCTTTATTCTTTATGTACTCTTTATACGAATGGGAAATTGCAACTACACTTGTTAATGCAACTTGTTCATTTAATCTTTTGATAGCGTATAAGGCATCATCAAAGTGACTAGATGAAAAAAAAGGCTTTTCACCTAAGTTTATATAGCATGCAAAAAACTGTGCAAGATAGCCACTCTTTTTTAAGCGAGAAAAATCAATATGGTATGGATTATTGCATAAAGTAGATGAAAGGTCTAATCCCTTTTGTTGTTGTTTTAACCAATGCACTAATGTGTCAGCGTGAAAGTCTATAAAGTTCATGTACGAATTGTAGCATACTTGAAAAAAATAGTATATCACAGTATAGTATATACATGGACTCAACACAAAAAGTAGCACTTGAAAATCTTCTAAACACGGCATCTTCATGGGCACATGGAATACCAACACAACCTATTAGTATACATCCTCAAGACCCTCACGCAAGCAGTGCCCCTTCTAAAGTGCAAAACACAACACTCGAAGGTGTTGAAACCCATAGTGGAAAAACAATTGAAACTATTGCAGAAAAGATAGCCACTTGCACGAGATGCGACTTACATAAAACAAGAAAAAATACTGTAGCTGGGGTTGGCGTAAATAATCCTATTGTACTTGTAATTGGAGAGGGACCAGGGCAAGAAGAAGATACTCAAGGACTTCCTTTTGTGGGCCCTGCTGGACAACTTTTAGATAAAATGCTCGCCTCGATTCAACTATCTAGAAATACAAACTGTTTCATAGCAAATATTGTAAAATGTAGGCCTCCCCATAATAGAGACCCTTTACCATCTGAAACAGAGGCATGCTCATCTTTTTTACAAGCACAGATAGCACTTTTAAAACCAACAATGATTTTAGCCGTTGGCCGCATTGCATCTCAAACTCTTTTAGAAACCGCAGAAGGCATTGGGCGCCTTCACGGAAAAATTTATAATTACCCACCAAATAACCAATCAGGAACACCTTCAATTCCGTGTATGGCAACATACCACCCAAGCGCTCTTTTACGTGACCCATCATATAAAAAACCCGCATGGGAAGATCTAAAACTCTTTAAAACAAAGCTTGAAGAAATTTCGGAAGAATATGTTCAGAGTCTAAACACCTTATCAAACGGATAACGCATGGATACAAAAATCTATGTTGAAACATTTTTGAATGTTCCTTTAGCGCAATCATTTTTTTATACGGCGTCAAGTGAGGATGACCTTAAAATTGGAATGAGAATTGAAGTCCCCTTTAGAACCCGAAAACTAACGGCATTTGTTGTAGGAATATTTACGAGTGTACCGACTGCAATCGACTTCCCGATTGATAAGTTAAAACCCCTAAAACGAATTATTGATAAAGAGCCAATCTTCACAAACGACCAAGTGAGTTTAGCGTTGTGGATGGAAAAGTATTATTTATGTTCGAGGGGTGAAGCTTTAAGTGCAATGCTTCCATCTGGAAAGAGAGAAAAAGAGCTTTCTACATCACTTGTTGGAGATGAAGAGGAATACGTAGAACACACCCTTTCCGATGAGCAACAAACAGCAATTGATGATATTCTATTTGCAACAAATAATACAACAACTGCTTCAAACATTCATTACTTGTATGGGTCTACTGGTTCGGGCAAAACCGAAGTTTTTTTGCGTGTAGCCCAAAAAATGCTAAAAGATGACAAAGGTGTAATTTACCTGGTGCCAGAAATAGGATTAACGCACCAGGTAATTGAAGCTGTTTTCAAACGCTTTGGAGAAACCGTTGCCGTACTCCATTCAGGCCTCACAGGAAGTCAAAGGCTCGAGCAATGGAAAAGAATATTAAATAAAAAAGCCAAAATTGTTATTGGCGCGAGAAGTGCCATTTTTGCCCCAGTACCAGACTTAGGGCTCATAATAATTGACGAAGAGCATGATGGCTCCTATAAATCAAATAATTCCCCTAGATATTCAGCACGGCAAATTGCAATGAGACGGTGCAATGACGTAGGCATACCACTCATTATGGGTAGTGCAACTCCATCACTTGAAGCATGGGATCAAATTAAAAAAGGCACCATTACTAAGCATATACTTACAAAACGTTTATCGGGAGGAAAGCCACCCAATATAGAAATAATTCATCTCGGTAATGGAAGCCAAGAATCTAAAACAAATGGTTGTATTTCAAAAAAATTAGAAGATGAAATGAGAGATACCCTTCTAAACAAAAAACAAGTTATTCTCTTTTTAAACAGGCGAGGATTTACTCATTTTTTCCGTTGCAACTCGTGTTCCCATGACCTACAATGTAAAAACTGCTCGGTATCACTCACCTACCACAAAAATGACGGTGTGTTGCGCTGTCATTATTGTGGCTGGTCCATTCGCCCTCCTCAAGCCTGCCCCGAATGCAATTCACTCGATATTATGTACGCAGGATTTGGAACCGAATATATTGAAGAGGAAGTAAAACAAAAATTTCCAAACAATACTGTCGCCAGGGTTGATACTGACACCCTCTCAAAAGATAATAATTTACAAACAATCCTTACTAATTTTAAGGAAGAAAAAATCGATATTTTGCTTGGCACACAGATTGTAGCAAAAGGTCTTAATTTTCCAAATGTTCGCCTTGTTGGAGTGGTACTTGCAGATACAGGCTTACACTTACCAGATTTTAGGGCTGCTGAGCGAACCTTTTCCCTTATTGTGCAAGTAGCAGGGAGGGCTGGGCGATTTTTTCCTGATGGTCATGTTATCGTTCAAACGTTTAATCCACAAAGAAGTGCAATTGAATGCGCTTGTAAAGGTGATATTGAAGGATTTTATAAAAATGAGCTTGAGTTTAGAGAAATGACAAACTTTCCTCCTTACAGTCGCCTTTTACGCTTAGTATTTAGAAGTGCAAATGAGCAGCTTTCAAAAAAATCTTGTGAAGAAGCAGCGCACATGCTAAATAAAATTGTTCAAGTGCATAATGAAGATGTTGATGTTCTAGGGCCAAGTGAATGCCCTTTGGCGAAAATCGCTGCTAATTATCGAAATCAAATATTACTTAGAGCACAGACAGCAAGACCTTTGCAAAGGATAAGTGCTGCTTTGTTACAAAGTTACAAAACTCCTAAAAATCTGTATATAGAAGTTGACGTAGACCCCGTAAGCTTGCTATAATGAGTGAAGAAGTAAAAGTTTGTTACTTTTGCTTTTTCACGGCGAGTTTACAATCTAAACATCGCACATTTTTCTGGAGAAGCAACTGAAAACTTGAAATTTTTCAGTTGCAAATATATATGAGTACGCAAATGACGCAAAGTTTAGAAGATTACTTAGAAGCCGTTGGAAACCTTGCCCAAAACGGTGCAATTCCTCGTGTAAAAGATATAGCCAAAACTTTAGGACTATCAAAACCATCAGTACATATTGCCCTACACCTTTTAGAGGATCATGGAATGATAATACATGAACCATATAAAGACATTATTATTACTGAAAAGGGAAAAGTAAAGTACAACGAAATAAAGTCCAAACATGATATGCTCAGCTCTTTTTTGCAAAAAATAGTTGGTGTTTCTTCGGAAATAGCCGAAAAAGATGCCTGCCAAATGGAGCATATTTTAAGCGAAGAAACACTCGAAAAAATACGTAAAATGATAAAATAAACTACACTACGGATGCCTTCTTTCTCCCTCAAAGCTAATGTGCCACAAAAACAAGCCCTTAGCAGGAGCTGTTGCCGAAGCCTTTTTTCTATTTTTTGCATCTATTA
>CAYJFX010000091.1:0-7632 GCA_964369735.1 uncultured Treponemataceae bacterium | reverse complement strand
TAAATGATAAGTGTGGTAAAATATCGTATCCACCTTGCCCATTATCAACTGGTTTAGGACTTATTCCACAAACACCAAGTATTGCAACCTCTGGAGCGTTAATAACTGGTGTAAAACTTTCAATGCCAGTGTTTCCTAGGTTTGACACGGTAAAAGTAGAGCCTTGTAAAAGGTCTGGGTTTATGGTCCCTTCAATACAAGCGTTTGCAAGTTCTTTTGCTTGATTCGATATTTCTTCTAAACTCAATGTATCAGCAAAGCGAATAACAGGAACCATAAGGCCTCTTGGTGTATCTACTGCAACACCTAAGTGAACATGTTTAAATGTTCTTAATGTTGTATCAAGTTTTTGTGCGTTTAATCCAGGGTGTAATTGAAGTATCCTTGACACTAAAAATAACACAAGATCGTTTACGGTAACACCAGAAAGTCCTAATTCTGCAGAGCTTGTTTTAAGACGCTTTCTAAGCTCTTGCATTCTTACAGCGCTTGCACTTGAGTTAAGCGTATATTGGGCGGTTGTTGCAAGAGATGCCATCATTCTTTGTGCAATAACATTTCTAATTCCCTTAATAGGGGTATCAACATACTCGTCTTGAGATACGTTTGCAGCTGCCCCAACTGAGCGCGCAGAAGAGGTAAACATACCAGAGTCTAAAGATGTAATTCTTCCACCAATGCCACTTCCTTCTCCTGAAACAACACCCGTAGAAAGGCCTTTTGCAATTTGCTCTCTTAATGCGTCTTTTGCTGCAGCTGTTAATGGAGCTCTATTTGCAATTACAGCCATTATATCATTTTCAATAATTCTGCCTTCTGGCCCTGTGCCTGCAATTACTCTGTAGTCAACGGCCTCATCATAGGCGAGAGTTTTTGCTCTTGGAGAAATGTTAATTATATCGGTAGCGCTTCTTTCTATGGTTTGTGCAGGAGCAGGTGCTGCCTCTTGCTTTTCTGCAACTACTGGTGCACTTTGTTCTGTAGGCGTTTCACTTGTTGCGGGGGCGGCTTCTCCCACTAAACTTTGCCAGTCTTCTCCAGGGTTTCCAACAACCATGATAGGTTGTAAAACAGGAACATCATCACCTGCTTCACAAAGTATTTTTAACACTGTTCCGTCAAAACCTGCAGGTACTTCAAAAGTTGCCTTATCGGTTTCAACTTCAACAACGAGGGTGTCGGCTGTTACACTGTCCCCCTCCTTTACTTTCCAATCGATTACAACACAGCTTTCAACCGTGTTACCTTGTCTCGGCATAATTAAAACATTTGCCATAATATCTCCTTACCTTCTTGTTTTTTTTCTAATCGCATATAACGGTTTGTAAGCCGCTTTCATTTAACTCTTCAATTGCATTTTTGCTAATTTTAGAGTCTGTATACATTGTGTTTATCTCGCTTAATGGCAAAATAGTTACAACTCCCATTTTGTCAAATTTTGATGAGTCTGCAAGGAGCACAAGGTTCTTTGCTTTTTGACGCATTATTTTTATTATTTCACCACCTTCTACAAGGTGAGTTGTAATACCAGCCTGAGCACTAAGCCCATCGGTACCTACAAATGCATAGGTTACATTAAATTTTTGAAGCGTTTCTTGTGCAATGGGGCCCACAAAGGAATCGGTATTGTTTCTGTACTCACCACCAGTAAGTGTAATTTTTAATTCTGGATTTGTTCGAGCTGCAGAAAAAACGAGATTTGAATTTGTTATGATGTGTACGTCTTTTTTTCCCGTTAAATAGCGAGGAATAAGCCCTGTGGTTGTACCTGCTTCTATCATAACGGTATCACCATCTTTAATAAGCTCGCTCGCTTTTTTTGCTATATTATTTTTTTCATCAATGTTTATAGAGTTTCGTTGAAAAATATGGGGGTGAATGGCAGGCACGGCGCCGCCATGAGTTCTAACAAGTAAACCTTCTTGCTCAAGACGTGATAAATCGGAGCGAATAGTTACTTCAGACACGTCTAAGCTGCGACTCAAATGTGAAACGCTAACAGAGCCTTGCGTAGAAAGTCGGGATAAAATGGTTTCTTCACGTTCATTAAGTATATCAGACATTATAAGAGCCTTTAAAACTTCTCGGTTATTTTTAAAAGCTAACAGAGCTTTCAAAAATATCTACCTTTCGTTTCATTATAAGTATATTACGGAAACGAAAGCCTGTCAAGTGTTTTTTTTCGAAAACGAAAGAAAAAAGAAAGCAAAACGCAAATTATTAACAAATATCTTTTTTTGATAAATTGCTTAAAAAAGACTCTTTGACAATATACATTTTATGAAAAATATGGTATAACAAAATACATGTAACTTATAAAGAATTATAGGTTTGTGTTAAAAGGTCTTTCAATTGCAAGCTTTGTATAGGAGATGGTGATTTGAGTTCTATTTGGATTGCTGCGGGGTTTGTGACTTACACAGTACATGCATTTTTTATTCTAAAATTCTCTGTTAGACATCTAAAATATTCGAAAAAGTCTTTTTCTTTATTGGTTTTGTTTTCGGTAGTCCGCGCATGTATTTTCACTTTCTTTTACTTTTTACAATTCTCTTTTATTATTTTATATCTAGTATCATATTGTGTGTATTTTTTGGAGTTCAGGCTTCTTTCAAAAACAAGCACGCGGCAAATATTGTTTGGTGTTGCAAGCTACCTGTTAAACATAAGCTCTATTCATCTTTTAGTTTTGATGCTTGCAAGCGGTCTTCTTAATATTACATTGCTAGAAGTTTATACAAACACGACTTTGTTTTTTCAAACGGTGATTGTGGCCTACTGTATTTTGTTTATTATGTTAAAAATTGCAGAAAAATTTTTACCAAACAATAAGCTTTTAGAAATTTCTGTGGCGAAGGTTTACTCTGAAATAATGGCTGGCATTGCAACGCTAATGTTTATAGTAATCCTTTTAGATTCCCAATTTTTGATGTCTATACCGCCTGTTATATCCTTTATTATTTCAACGGCCTCTACAATATTTTTTGTACTAATAATGTATTTTTGCTTATTCTTTTTTAATGCAAAGACTGTGGTTTTGCGCCCTTACAGGCGAAAAGCAGATGAAGCGGTTTCCCTACATGGAAAGATGTTAGAAAAAAAAGTTGCAGCTGAATATAAACTTTACAGGGATGACTTAACGAAGTTATATAATAGACGCTTTGTATATAGCAAAATCGATGAATTATGTGAAACAGAAAATGCGGCCTTTGGTTTAATTTATGCAGACCTAGTTGGGCTAAAAAAAGTAAATGATTTATACGGGCATAGAGTAGGGGATAAATATATAATTAACGTTGCACGCATATTGGAAAAGGCTATACGGGAAGATGATTATTCAGCAAGAGTTGGGGGCGATGAGTTTGTTATTATTTTGTCTGATATCACAAAAGAAGCTTTGGATGAAGTAGTACAACGGATTCGAAAACTCATAAAAAAGCTAGATAAAAAAGAAGATTTTACCGTGTATGCAAACCTAGGTTCCATGGTTTTTAATGAAACAGGCAAAAAGAAAACGAGAAGCGAGCTTTTAGAAATGGTTGATGCTCTTATGAAAGAAGATAAAAACGCATTTTATGCGCAAGGTGGTATTTAATGGTTTTTGTTACTGCTTTTTCATATATTGTGTACATCGTATTAATGTTTCATTTTTTTACAAAGGTGTTTGGAACACCAAAGTTAAAAAAGGGAATTGTTATGTTGCTTGTGCTTATCAACAGTTTTTTGGTATATGTTCCTGTGTATATTACAAATTTTAAGTATGAGCGATACTTTATGCTTTTGTATCTTTTTGTTTTAGCAATAGAACTATTTGTTATATATAAGCAATCATTCATTAAAACAGTTTCAGGCTTATTATGTTTTGGAATAAATTTTTTTGGGGTAAAAGTTTTGTTTATAGGAATATTTTCAGTATATACAGGGTTACAAACATCTGAGATAATTCAAAGCATAGAGAACAGGCTTGTTATTACTGCGGTAACATTTCTTATATTAATTCCCCATGTAGTATTTAGTGGGTCGGTGTTGTTATCAAGTATTGTAAGATATGTATTTCGAGATAAGGAAAGCTTGTATCTTGCTTTTATCTTACTGCTGGTTGTTTTTTTACATCAATTTACCAGTGTTTCAACTATATATGTGATTACGGAAGTCTCGCTGTTTAGCGGCTTATACCAACTTCGATCGGGGTCTCTGGCCCTATGCAGCTTTGCCGTTATTATGTTTCTTATGTATTATTATTCAAAGTTAAAAGAAGCTTCAATTACTTATGAAAGAACTTCTATGAAAATCGATAAAGAAAATAAAACAATAAAAAAGCTTGAAGCTGAAGCAAAAACCGACTTTTTTACGGGATTTTATGTGCGCAGTGTTGTAATAACCGTATTAGAAAATCTTTTAAAATCAAAAGAGCCATTTTATATTGTTTATCTTGATATTGATGGCTTAAAAATTGTAAATGACACTTATGGGCATGAAGAGGGTGACTGGTACATAAAGGCGGTAGTTGATAAGATTAGAGAAGCCTTTGCAGATGATATAGTTGCACGTATTGGAGGAGATGAGTTTCTTGTTGTGGGAAGTGAAAAAAATCCAATTGAAGAAAAAGTAGAAAAGTGTCGAAGTGCAATAATAAGGTTAAAAGAGACTCATAAAAAAGAATATGACACATCAATTAGCTATGGAGTAACAGAACTAAAAGAAGGTGGACATTTAACTTCAGATGAGATTATAGATATTACTGATGAAAAAATGTACACTTTTAAAAGAGCAAATAATAAGCAGAGAAAAAGATAAGTACCTTGTTTACGAAGAAAGCCCTTTTATGATATAATCAAAAAAGCCATTGCCTTGGGAGGGTTATAATGTTAACAATTTCAAACGATTCAGTTATGAATATAGAAAATGCTATTAGAGGGGCGAGAAACCCCATGAATAGCTGGGACAGGTCTGATAGCTATTTTGATGATAGAGGGAAATATGTTTTAGGAGAAAAAGACCTTGACTTAGCAAGGCGTCTTTGCAAATCTGGAAGTGACCACAGAAAATTTATACGACAGATTTTTGTGTCAGTTGATGTAACAGCCCCTATGTATTGGTGGAAAGAATATGACACATATAAGGTTTCTACTGTTGCAAACTCTACAAGCACTATGCATAAAATTCATTCTAAGCCTTTTAGCATGGACGACTTTAGTGTTGACAAAATGAGCGATAGCGCCAAGGGCTGTATGCAAAACATTATTGACCACTTAGAAAAAACACGCTTAGAATTTATGGAAACAAAGGACAAGGGTGCTTGGTATGATATGATTCAACTTTTGCCATCAAGCTATAACCAAATGAGAACATGTACACTAAACTACGAAACACTTATTAACATCTACTATTCAAGAAAAAACCACAAATTGCAGGAATGGCACATTTTTTGTGATTGGATTAAAACCCTTCCATACGCAACAGAGCTGATTACAAGCTTGTATGATGAAAAGGGTTAGAAAACTACTCTCCCGTCCACAAGTGCTCTTTCAAGTCTACACAGCCATTCTCTTTAAACTGCACGCCTTCCTCTTCTAACAAAGTGCGCTGCTCAGCCCAACCTGGTGCGGTACGCCCTTGTGAATTTACCACTCTATAACACGGGAACTCTCCATAATAAGAAGCGTTTGAGCAAGCCTTTCCTACATGTCGCGAATTTTTAGGATAACCCATAAGGCTTGCAATATGGCCGTAGGTTGAAACCATGCCGTAAGGAATTTCTTCTACAATAGCAAGGGCTAGCTCATCAAAGTCTTCTTTCATAAAAATATTATTTAAATCGATAGGTGAGACCCGCGCTAAAACCCACCCACATATTTAAGTGAGTATGCTCATTTTGAACGTTCCACATAACCCAAGGGGCAATTGATTCGCCAAAACTTCCATCTACTCTGTATTTATAAAGAATCTCTACATTGAAGACGGGGCCTGCAAAAATATGTAAACCACTGATGAGGTTTTTGCTTGTCAATAATTTTACTTGATTAAGAGAATTGGCAATGGTTTCAAAACTTGCATCCCTCGAAAGAGCATAATGAATTGCTTCAATTTGATTACTCCAACCATTGTTCCAGTTTAATTGTGTGCCAAACCCAATACCCGCACCATATTCAAAATCATAATTTAAGAAGTATGCACCACTTGAAAAAATAGTATACAACGCATCTTTTCCAAGCTTAAAGGAAATAACCCCTTGTAAAACTTCAGAGGAAGATATTTCAAGTTCTTGTTTTCCGCCCTTTTCAACAACATTTATAAGGCCTATCTGCACGCCATCAATTTCTTCTGCATAGTTAACGAGTCCTATTTGCACACCCTTTACGGATTTGGCTATATTAAATGTTGAGGCTCCTTGTACGCCGGTAACATCATCTGCAAAGTTTATAACTCCTGCTACTTGTGCCCCTGTAATTGTAGAGCCGATATTAATTATTCCTGCACCTTGCAATCCTGTTATGCTTTCACCGAGGTTTCCAAGCCCTGCTAGTTGAAGATTTGAGTTACCCGATACAGAAAAATTTGCTAGCCCTGACATCTGAAAGGCATTTTCACTTCGTCCAGTATAATTTAATAAGCCAGCGCCTTGAAAGCCGCTCGTAAACTCAGAGTTAAAGTTATATAGGCCACCAAGCTCTAATACAGTATTTGCATAACTGTTCCCTCCGAGTAAATTAAGAGAAAATGCATTCGTATAAAGATGAGAGTCCCAACCATTAGTGCCAAGAGGACTAATAAAGCTAAATTGAAACGTTCTTTCTTTTTCTTGTGCCCAAACAGAAATAGCATACAAAGCCAACAGCACAATAATAATATATTTTTTCATGCAGTTCTCCTCTTTTTTTTAAACATATCAAATCTGTGACATAATTACAAGAGGGCCTCTTTTACTACTGGCAATTTTTGCATTAGCATAGTATAATTATAGTATGAGACGGTATGTGAAAAAACAAATATTTCTTACAGCAATTATTTCAGTATGCTTTATGTTTTTCGGATTATTTTTAGGACTAATTTTTTTTCGCGTTGAAAATAAAAAGTCTTTAGACTCAATAGATAATTTAAAAAGCCAAATTGTAAATTTGGAAGGGCGGATGCACACACTAGATGGTTCTGCTTACTTAGATTCTGACATTATAACTCTTCCACCTTTAGAAGTAAATTGGGGTCAGTTTACACAAGATGAAATTCAAAATATCCGTATTTATGAGCAAGCAGCTCCCGCTGTTGTAAACATTACAACTGAAGTTATGGGTGTGAACTGGTTTTTAGAAGCTATGCCGCAAGAAGGTGGCTCTGGCTCTGGATCCATCATTGACCCAAGGGGTTATGTTGTAACAAATGTGCACGTAATTGAAGATGCCTATAGAATTTATATTTCACTATCAGATGGAACTCAATATGAAGGTGAAGTAATAGGAACAGACACCTCGAGCGATTTAGCCGTACTAAAATTTGACCCTCCTCGCGGGGTAGAATTATCTACAATTGATTTTGCAAGTTCAAACGACCTCGTGGTAGGTCAAAAAGTTATTGCGATTGGAAACCCTTTTGGATTTGAGCGCACCATGACAACCGGCATTGTTTCAGCCCTGG
>CAYJFX010000090.1:0-7659 GCA_964369735.1 uncultured Treponemataceae bacterium | reverse complement strand
ATCGAATTGCAGGTTTTTGCTTTTTCTTTTCAGGGCTTGTTTTTATAATTATTCCATTTACTTCAAGTTGGATAACAATTGTACTATTTGTGAAAGCTATAGCTATTGTTGCAATAATCCCAGCTCTTATGTCCTATGTGTATTATAAAAGAGAGCAAAAAACTGCATCTCTGTAACTTTCCTTTGTTGGATTCTTTTTAGAAGAATCCAACATAACATTTTTTTTCTTTAAGCTTTTTACTCACATGAGCACTTGCACCAATACTTCAATAGTGATACAATAAATTCAGACACATGTCTAAAAGGAAGGTGGAATTGTGAGCGATTCTGAAAAACTAATAGACCACAGATTTAATATCTTAAGTTATGAACAATATCAAAAAGACCTAGCCGAAAAAAAATTCACAAAAATATGTATGACCGAAGTTGTAAATGCAGACATGATGATTGCAACCCACGGAGAAGAAAAATACCTTAGAACATCCAGAGAAATTTTGCACATGGGAAATG
The DNA here is from genome assembly GCA_964369735.1 of uncultured Treponemataceae bacterium. Lineage (GTDB taxonomy): Bacteria > Spirochaetota > Spirochaetia > Treponematales > Treponemataceae > CAYJFX01. Next base: position 7,149 of record CAYJFX010000090.1, on the reverse strand, counting down.
AAGCCTACAAACAAATGGGGCTTGATAAAATTATTTATGTGTACATTCACAGTTATAAAAGCTTTATGGCTGTTGCAAATGATGACATAAGCGATGAAGACTTTTTAGGCCTTATGAAAGCAAATTACGAACAATACGAAATTATTACTGCCCAAAGCACAGAAATTGGTGGAATTTCACGCTTTGTATTAGCCTTTGGCGATAGTTTAATTGACCGTGCAAAAAGTGCTTTTTACGTGCACCAACACGAACAGTCAAATTTTATTGTTGCAAAAGATGAAAAAGAAAAACTAGAAGCAGAAAAAGAGAAAAACCTAGAAATATTTGAACTTCTCCATTACGCAATAAAGAATGACAAAATTATTCCATACTACCAAGGGATACACAACAATGACACTAATGAGATAATAAAGTATGAAGCCTTAATGCGTATTCAAGATAAGGATGGTAAAATATACCCGCCTGGAATGTTTTTAGAAGCTTCAAAAAAATTAAAACTTTACTTACAACTTAGTAAAACAATGCTTGATAAAGCAATGAAAGACTTTGAAACCAAAGAAAGCGAGCTAAGCCTAAATGTATCACTTTTCGATATTCAATCGAAAGATTTTAAAGAATGGTTTATAGAAAGAGTAAGGCAGCACCCTGATCCATCAAAAATCATTATAGAATTTGTTGAAACCGAAAACTATAACGATGAAAAAGAACTTGAACTTTTTTTATCAGCCGCACGTAATATTGGTTGTAAAATTGCTATCGATGACTTTGGAGTGGGATTTGCGACGTACACATCAATTATGTCTCTTCGCCCTGATATAATAAAAATAGATGGCGATATAATAAAAAATCTTGCAACATCAAAAGACAGTAGACTCATTGTAGATGCGATTTGCTATATGGCTCGTCTCATAGACGCTTATATTACTGCAGAATTTGTTGAAAATGCAGATATTCAGCAAATTCTACAAGAGAATAAGGTGCATTTTTCTCAAGGCTACCATTTTGCAAAGCCAGAACCCATTGAAAAGCTTACTATCACATAGGGTTATTTTGTACTATAAATTACCATAGTCCGAGCATTATGATCATATGGGGTCTTTGTAAAGTCGCCATATACTTCAACACTTTTATACCCGCACTCAAGCAACATATCTCTAAGCTCTGAAGCTGGATAAAGCCGCTGGACAAACTCATGCGTGAGCTTTTCACTTGTCTTATTATCTATTAAAGTCCAGTTTGAGCGAAGACCTTCCCAAGTGCCGTCAATGGTAAACTTCGTTAAAACCGTTTTTCCTGCACGCTCAAACCATTCCCCTTCAGTAAAATCACGTACGGCAATTTCACGCGAAAGACATTCCATAATAAAGCTTCCACCTTCTTTTACAGTATCTGCAATACGCCTTAAAATAAGCTCATCATCTTTTTTGCTATCGCAATACCCAAAGGATGTATAAAGATTTACTGCACAATCATACTTTTTTTCACTTTGAAACTCTCGCAAATCTGCTTGTATAAGATTAATGGAAACACCTTCGTCACGAGCGCTTTCTTTTGCTGTCTCTAAAAAAGGTTTTATAAGGTCAACGCCAGTAACATCCAAGTCTAAAAGAGCTAAATCAATGCTAATTCTCCCTGGCCCACACCCAGCATCAAGAATAGAATCCCCTTGTTGTAGTTCTGCTAAGGCTTTTATTTGAGATGCAACAGTACTCGCCTCAGCCCAGCGCTGCTCATCAAACATTATAGGGCCAAAGTTTAACCAAAAATCATCTTTTTCAAACCACTCTGCTTTACTATTCATAATGCCTCTTACATATTACTTTTTTGTGCTCAGCGCTTGTCATTCTGAGCGTAGTCGAAGAATCTTACAAAAAAAGGTCCCTTGGCTCGTGCTCGGGATAACACAAATTTGCACTGTTATGCTGTTCCTTTTTGTTTTGCACTCTTTTCAATTATTACGAGAACAACCAAAACTAATAAAAATGCAGGCACAATAAAAAAGCTTTTTCCTAAGCCTACGGCATCTCCAATAAAGCCCATTATAAAAGAAGCAAGACCAAAACCAGGAACTCCTGCACATGACATTAAAATAAAGGCAGCCGTTGCATCAATGTTTGGAATTCTATCAACCGCATATGATTGAATTGATGGCCAAAAACATGCAATACTCATCCCTGCTAAAAATAATACTACAAAAAACACCGTTACTGTTTCAACAAAAGGAATAGCAATGGCAACAATACAGCCAAATATAGCCGATATTAGAATAAAACGTCGCAAATATTTTTGCCCAACAAGCATGCCGCCAAGCAATCGCACTGTCATCATACCTGCGGCAAAAAAAGCAGTTCCAAAACCACCCATACGAGGATTTGCGGCAAAATTAACTTGAATGTAGCTGGCACTCCAAAAGGTAAAGGCACCTTCTGCCCCGCCGGCAAAAACCATCATGGCACAAAATACCCAAAAACGTCTAACCCGTATACAATCGGCATACTGCCCTAATACTTGCTTTATCGTTAAGCCGCCTTGTGTAACATCTTGTTTTTTTAAAAACCACATTGCTATACCAACAACAAAAGAAAAAACAGACAAAAAAGCTATAATACTGCGCCACGAAACACCACGGGTAAGAAGGTCTCCTGCCAAAATGACTGTTGTTAAAACGCCTACAGACCAAAAAGCATTGGTTATATTTAAGTAGCGCCCTGAATCTCCAGGGTGAATATCTGCTACTAAAGGGTTTATAAGCCCCTCAAGAATGCCAGAAGCGAGCCCAAGAATAACCGTTGCAACTAAAATAGCCGAATATGAAGGTGCAATTGCATACACTGCATACCCTATGCTCAAACCAAAAAGCCCTGCCGTTAATGAGCGAACTTTTCCTACTTTTGCAGCCATAAAGCCACCAAAAAAGAGTGAAACAAAGATTAACATAGAACGAACACCCTCAATACCGCCACCTGCAGAAAGAGAAAAGTTAAGATCTTCTGCCATTGCCAATAAACATATGGGCGTAACTGTTGCACTTGCCGAATATAATAACATACAGGCAATTGCGCCATAATCAAGGGGTTTTAATGTAATTTTCATGTGATAAGAATACTTTATATTGCAAAAAAGTTCAATGCAGTGTACAATATAATTGAATACATAAGAGGTAAAAATGAAAAAAACAGTATATGTCATCGGACATAGAAATCCTGATACAGATTCAGTAGTATCAGCAGCAGCATATGCATACTTAAAACAAGAATTAGGGCTTGCAGGATGCAAGGCAGCGCGAGCCGGTAAACTGTCGCCCCAAACAGAGTATATTTTTAATAGATTTAAAGTGCCAAACCCTGAATACATTCCAGATTTATTACCAAAAGTGCAATACTACATGCAGCGTGAGTGTGATACCGTAGATGAGGGAACTTCTCTTTGGGCAGCAGTTGCAAAAATGGAAGCAAGTCAGTCAAAGGTACTGCCTATAGTTGACAAAGATGGAAAATATCAGTCTCTTTTGCACTACAACGCATTTGCACAAAATGTGTTAAAGCTCTTGAATCCAGAAAAAGAGGCAGCAGTAACAACGAGTATAAAGCTCATACATGAAACACTCAATGCACAACCGCTTATTCTTCGAAATGAAGAGGAGCTCTTCAAATGCACCATTTTGGTAGGGGCTGCAGAGTTTTCAACATTCAAAACACTTCTTGATGAGCGAAAAAGTGAAAATGTAGTAGTAATTACTGGCGACAGAATTGATGTACAAGAATATTGTATCGATGCAGGCATTAAAGCTCTTGTCATTACATCAGGATTTGTAATCAATAAAGAGCTTAGGGCAAAAGCTGAAAAAAAAGGTGTATCGGTTTTAATTAGCCCATATGATACCTCTGCAACAGCAATGCTTAGTGTGTATTCTACCGCCGTTTCTGTTATGGCAGACAAGGATTTAAAACCTGTAAAAGTTATGGACACTGTTAGAAAGGTACAGCCGCTCCTCAGAGAGTCCCCTAGTAGGTGTCTTCCTGTAATTGATGATGATGGGTGTGTCATTGGGACCATTTCTGAAAGTGACCTTTTACAAGAAGCAAATATAGAAGTGATTTTAGTAGACCATAACGAGGTTTCACAAGCGGTAGAAGGAATCGAAAACTACATTATTCAAGAAATAATTGACCATCACAGACTTGGAAATTTATCTACAAAGTATCCAATAACATTTATAAACAAAGTTGTAGGAGCGACGGCTACCTTAGTTGCAAGCCTTTACAGAGAAAACAAGATTTCTATTCCAAAAGAAATAGCTTGCATTTTACTAAGTGCCATTTTATCAGACACCCTTATTCTACAGTCTTCAACAACAACAGATATTGATAGGGAAATGGCAGAATACCTTTCTAACATAACCAACCTCGACATACAGGAGCTAGGACAAGATATTGTAATGGCAGCTAGTAGAATTGGTGGAAGAACTGCAAATGAAGTCATTCATCAAGACATGAAAGAGTATACTGAGCGCACATATAAGTTTACAGTAAGCCAAATAGAAGTTGACAATATGGATGAAATACTCAAGCGTAAAGATGAGTTTTTATCAGAGCTTGAAATTGAACGGCGTAGCCAAAAATTACTCTTTTGCGCAATGATGGTAACCGATATAACACAGCTTACCAGTATTTTGCTAGTAGCGGGAGAAAAGCCATTTATGCAACACATTCATTTTCCTCTCATGGAAGATTCAGTGTACATTGTAAACGATATTGTTTCTCGTAAAAAGCAGTTAGTGCCATTATTAAGTGAACAAATAGAAAACTTTGATGCGTAAGAATACTCAGGGCGTTACCGAACGCGTGCGTTCGGCCCGGGCTTTTTGGGGTTTCGCTAGCGCTCCATTCGAGCTTTGAATGGGCACATGCAGCTCAGAGCTCGAACCGCTTCGCGGCCCCTCCAATCCCTAACGCAGTTACAAAAATGGACTTGCACAACGTGCAAGCCCAAAAAAAATGAGGAAAGTTTTAAAAATTAGAATCTGTATGTCAATTGAATTGTTGTGAAATTATCAAGATCAAAAACATCACTATCTGAACTAAAGTCCATGTTTAAATCCAATGCTACATTTTCTCCAAACATAAACCCACAGCCAATCATTGCACCAAAGGTAGAATCTGAATCATAATCGTATCCAGGAAGTTCAGCACCATTTGCTGTTACTACTGTATGAGGGTTTGTTTTCCAATCAAATGTATAGGCTAAGCCTGCACGAAGCTCAAAAAAGTCTTTTGGAGTAATAGAAATGCCAACATTTGCTCCCATTTGCGGGTTTATATAATTGTTTTTTACCGTGCTTTTATCTACAACAGAGGTTGAACTAACCTTACCATCTACTGTTGTAATAGTTGTAGAAGTTGTGCTAATTCCTGCAACTTTTCGTTGGTATGCAAATTGCACCCTCGGTTCAACTATAAAATCAATTTTATTTTCCCATGTTTGCCATTCAAAGCGAGGCTTAAGAAAGATACCTAAAGAAAAATCTGCTCTTTCACTAAATAGAGTTTCGTCTACTGTTTCTGCTTCATCACTTCCTGTTATATCTGTCCCTTTTTTTCTTACTACAGTAATTTTTTCATCTTCTGGACTATACACATCTACAGAAACCATAAGACCTGTATCAAATTTTTCTAAAGGTTTCATTACATCAGAAAGAAATGCTAGAGGCCCGCTTCTCGTTGAAAACTCTACAGCTGGATTTGTATATACTGTAATTGCATCTTCACCTCGAGAGGTAAAATCTTTTATATGGGTGTTTGTAGTTACGTCGGGAGCTAAAAGGGCATCCATTGTAAATGTTTCTGTTTTTGAATTTTTAAACACAAGCCCAAGTGGCACATTGAGTTGTAAAAAATTTGTTAAATTATGCCCATAACCCAATTCATGTTGCCAATAAGAGCCAGTCGTGTTAACTTCGTGGCTTATTATGTCTTCGCTTGAATCTACTACAACCCCTTTTTCTAGAGTATCGCTATTAGTACCGCTTCTTTTTATTGCATAGGAAAAAGAAAGGTCTGTCCATCTTACAACTGCTTTTACAGCAAAATTTGATTCTTCAGTTGTTTCTTTTTTTGTAAACACAGTGCCAAGTGGAAGATCTTGAGTATTAACCGTACCACCTTCGGTGCTCGTGTCTACTCTCGTTCCGTCCATGGTATATTCACCTGCTACACCAAAGGTCATATCGAGTGAGTCAACTGGCATTGCCCATGCACCATTTACTACACCTTTTTTTATGCCTGCAGAAAAGAATGTTTGGTCAATATCAAAAATATCGGCTGTAGTAATTAAATCTGCATCGCTTTTCATAGTGCCTGCAGTAGATTCTACCATTGGTGTTGAGTACACTCCCAAGCCGTGAAACTCTACGTTTTGCGCATTGGGAGTTTGTGCCACAGCGCCTACTACTATAAAGGCACATAAAAGTGCTAGTATTATTTTTTTATTCATCGTATTCCTCCACGTGTTCTGATTCAGGGCGTGCAGTAGCGATGTCATCGGCAACCGATATAACCCATATTTTGTATTTTACACCTCGTAAATGCGCTGAAGCAGCTGCACTTGTACTTAATATATCAATTGTTATATTATTTGTACCCGAAACAGTATTTACATCAACTACAGCAGAGCTTGAGTTTGTAGAACCGCTTGTTGCAGCTGTTTCAAGTAATACAGGTGAGCCAAAATTATTTGAGCCTGCATCTGCAATTGCAATATAGACAAATTTTTCAACAAAGTACTTTGAAGGAAAGTCCCACAAAAAATTGCTTGGAACACTATAGCCTTGAATTGAATGCTTGGCCACTTGTGTATTGGTTGTCATAGTGCCTGAAAAGGTTGCAGGTACCGTTGCTAAAAGTGCTTTAAGCTCATCGCCTTCGGGTGCACTTTGCCCGTAATATACATACTCAAGGGTAAGCTCTGAAACAGTTGCTGAAGATCCTGCGAGCGCAAAACCAAAGCTCACGCTATATTCTGCAGGGTCTGAGCTTGTTGCCAATTGAGTAAGCCTATAAGAAAAACTTCCTGTTTGTGTATATTCTGTTGAAATTCCACTTACTGTTGTCGTGTATGTTACCGTTGCAGTTGAGGGAACTCTCACTAAGT
>CAYJFX010000089.1:0-7735 GCA_964369735.1 uncultured Treponemataceae bacterium | reverse complement strand
TGTACAGTTCAATGGGTGTGTACTTAGCACTTATTACAACAAACTGTGCAATTCTAGCCGTTACACTAAACGCACTATCGGTTAAAACAGAGTACAACTATGTGGAAGCGCTTGTGTACGCATTGGGAGCTGCAGTTGGGTTTTTAATTGCGATGGTCCTTATGGCAGGAATAAGAGAAAAAATGAAAACAGCAAATGTTCCAGACTTTATGAAGGGAACACCTATTCTCTTTGTTGCGGCAGGCCTTGTGTCAATGGCATTTGGTGGCTTCGCAGGAATGATTAAGTAAAAGGAGGCACAAAATGAATGATAGTTTACAAATGATTTTATACACCGTACTAGTTTCCTTTTCTCTTGCATTAATTCTTGGTTTTTTACTAGGATTTTTTCAAAAAATATTCTATGTCCCAGTAGATGAAAAAGCTCTAAAAATTAGAGAAGCTCTTCCTGGTGTAAACTGTGGCGCATGTGGCTACCCCGGGTGTGATGGTTTTGCAACTGCTGTTTCACAAGGTGAAGCGCCAGCAACAGGCTGCCCTGTTGGTAGAGCCCCAGTTGCAGATAAAATAAAAGAAATATTAGCTGAGTTTGAATCTAGTCAAGCTTAGACCAAAAGCCTTGCAGCTTGCAAGGCTTTTTTGTTATATACTTTTTTTTTGTTTCATGATATCCTTTATGTAGCACAAGCCTTTACGGTGTGTTATAGGAGTTCCAATGAAAGAAAAACCATTATACATTTTAGATTCATATGCGCTCATTTATCGCTCATACTTTGCATTTATAAGCCGCCCTTTAATTAATGAAAAAGGTGAAAATGTTTCTGCCATTTATGGTTTTTTTCGAAATATTTTAAATTTGCTACAAAAACAAAAAGTTGAGTATATTGTTGCAGCGTTTGACCCCAAAACACCAACCTTCCGTCATAAAATGTATGACCAATACAAAGCCACACGGGATAAGACCCCTGAAGATTTGCATACCCAAGTTCCAATTATAAACGAGATTTTATTTGCCCTAGGCATAAAAACACTCGTTCATGACAACTACGAAGCAGACGATATCATTGCAACTCTGGCAGATCATTGCACAAAAGATGGAAAAGAATGTCGCATACTTTCTGGAGACAAGGACCTTATGCAATTGGTAAATGATACAACATTTATGATGAAAAGTGATAAAATGGGAGGTTGGGAAACTATTAATTCAGATGGTGTTGAGGAAGAATGGGGAGTTAAACCAAAGCTCATGCTCGACTTACTATCGCTTGTAGGTGACACCGCAGATAATATTCCAGGCGTGTATGGTATTGGGAAAAAAGGTGCAGCAAAGCTCATACTTGAGTATGGCAATCTCGAAGGCATTTACGAAAATGTAGATTCTATTTCAGGCGCAACAGGAAAAAAACTTATTGAAGGAAAAGAGTCCGCTTTTTTTTCTCGCTCTCTTATTGAGCTAAAAAAAGATGTTCCTGTAGACTCTACCCCTTCCTTATACGTAGTCGAACCAAAATATGAGGAAGCTGCAAAGCTTTTAAAAAAATACGGGCTTGCAAGCCTTGCAAAAGAATTTCTTGCAGCTTCTGGCGTAAAGAATACAGAAACAAATATTGAGAATACTCCAAAAGGCACATCTAACGAGCCAATATCCTACAATCAATTAGCTCCAGCATATGAAGAAGATGAGTTTTCAGAAGCAAAAGAAAACAAGGGTGAGTATATTCTCGTTCGAAAAGAGACCGAACTAGCAGCACTTATCGATGAAATCCTAAAAGCTAAGCGAGCAGCGTTTGACACAGAAACAGATGGCCTAGATACATTCAATGCAAAGCTCGTTGGATTTTCACTTTCTATAACGCCTGGAAAAGCGTATTATGTTCCACTGGAAACAGCAGACATGCTTTTAGCTGGCGAAATGGTTTCAAAAGATGCTGCATTAAAGCAACTGCAGAGAATTTTTTATAATACTGATGTTACTCTTGTTATGCATAATGCGAAATTTGACTTAAAAGTGTTAATTTCAAATGGATTAAGGGACTCAAAAGAGCTTTTTCCAACCTGTACTGTATACGATACAATGATAGCAGCTTGGCTTTTACAACCTGAACGTGATTCATTTAAGCTCGAAAAACTCTCAGAAAAAAAACTTGGACTCAGCGGAGTTGAATTTACAGACATCGTACCCAAGGGAGCCACATTCCTTGATGTTCCATTAGAAACAGCTTGCAACTATGCAGCAGAGGATGCAGACTTTACTCTGCAACTGTGGCTCTTTTTTGAGCCCCTCCTTGAAAAATCAGGCTTGATGAAACTCTTTTTAGACTTAGAGATACCAGTCCTTCCAATATTAACACAAATGGAAATTGAAGGTATAAGAATAGAAAAGCAAAGACTTTATGATTATTCAAAAGAGCTTGAAAAAGAAATAGCGGGTGTGGAACAATCAATTTATGAATTAGTGGGCCGAGAGTTCAATATAGCAAGCACTAAGCAATTGCAAGAGATTCTCTTTGTGGAACTCAAGCTTCCTACAGGAAAAAAAACAAAAACGGGGTACTCAACCGATACAAATGTTTTACAGGAATTGGCAGCACTTCATCCGGTTCCACAAAAAATACTTGACTACAGAACAATGGCAAAGTTAAAATCTACATATGTAGATGCCCTTCCAGCTCTCACAGATTCAGTAGATAGACTTCACACAAATTTTATCCAAACGGGAACAGCAACAGGTCGCCTTTCGAGTCGAGACCCAAACTTGCAAAATATTCCAATACGAGACGAATCTGGTCGCCGCATTCGTTCAGCCTTTATTGCCCCTGATAACAGAATGCTTGTTTCTGCAGATTATGCTCAAATTGAGCTTGTAATACTTGCCCACCTTTCAAAAGATGAAAACTTGTGCAAAGCATTTATAGCTGGTACCGATGTTCATAGAGCAACAGCAGCCCTCATCTTTAACGTTGCTGAAGAAAAAGTAACAGCAGAACAACGCAGAACTGCAAAAACAATAAATTTTGGTGTAATGTATGGTATGAGCGCTTTTCGCTTATCAAATGAACTAAATATACCAAGGAGCACCGCAAGTGAATTTATTGAATCCTATTTTGCAACATATTCAGGCATTCAAAAATTCATGCACAGTACAATTGAAAAAGTTGAACAATCAGGCTATGTTGAAACAATTATGGGACGGCGAAGATACATCCCTGCAATTATGAGCAAAAATAAAATGGAAAAAGCCAGTGCAGAACGTATAGCAATAAACACTCCTATTCAAGGATCTGCAGCAGATATTGTAAAAACAGCTATGCTCAGCGTTCATAAGGCATTAAAAGAAGAGTACCCCACTGCAAAAATGCTCTTGCAGGTGCATGACGAATTAATTATAGAATGCGATGAAAAAGACACAAGCAATGTAGAAGCTCTTATTACGCGAGAGATGGAAAAAGCAGTTACCCTCTCAATTCCCTTGCGAGTAAGTGTTGAAAGTGCCAAGAGTTGGGGAGATTTTCACTAATGGGTGAAGAGAGAAAAATAATAGGACTTGCTGGGCCCATTGCAGCTGGGAAAGATGTTATAGCACATTATTTAAAAGAACAGTCTTTCAGTGAAATAAATGTTGATAAAGTTGGTCACATTGCCCTTGATGACTCAAAGGATGAAGTTTTATCTCTTTTTGGACAAGTAGCAAAACAAAGAAACATTGACCTTTTATCTAAAGACGGTACGCTAAACAGAGCTAGCCTCGCAAAATTAGTTTTTGAAAATAAAAAAAATCTCAAAAGCCACGAAGCCATTTTGCACCCAAAAATGAATGAAATAATAAGAAAAGAGTTACAAGAAAATCCAGGTAAAAATTACATAATAAACGCTGCAATTTTACACAAATTTGATGTGATAAAAGACTGTAACATGGTTATTTATATAACTGCAAACCCATTCTTACGCTACAAAAGAGCAAAATTACGTAGCAATATCTCAAAAGTACAGTTTTTTAAAACTTTTTTGTCCCAAATTGAAATCTACTCTAAATGTAAAAAATTAAATGCCGATATATATAGAGTAGATAATTCTGAAACGCAAGAAAGATTAATAAAAAAAATAGAAAGAATTCTATCTTCTTGCTAAAAAAGGATAACTTATGGAACAAAAGAAAATTTTATGGATTGTAGCTGCCCTCGGTATTTTTTTACTTGTTATTTTTTTAGGCACTCTTATTATATATTCTCCACAGCAAACAATGCCAATGAATTCAATTGCAAACATGGGCACTGATACTTGGGTAAACACCTCACAAGTAGGACAAACACCACCTCCACAACAAATACCAATGGATCAAAACCAAGCGCAAAACTCTCAAGAGCAATCACAAACTTTACCAGATACGATATCTCAAGATGGTATTGTACAATCAGGAGATTTGACAGTAATTAGTCAAGGAAGCACTACTGTATATGCCCAAGAAGGTATTACAACAATCGACTTAACTCAGAGCCAAGAAGCAGCTCCAACAACTATAACAGCGGAGCCAGCCGTTCGACCTGTAGCAACTAGAGTACCAGGAGAAGCAAAAGCCGCCGTGGTAGAAAGCAAAGCCCCAACAGTTTCAACAACACAATCTGCACCAAAGGCAGTTGTGCCTGCAGAGCAAAAAAAACCAACAAATCAATATTGGGTTCAAGCTGCTTCTTTTGTAAGCAAACCAAATGCAGAAAAGGCAAGAAGTGAGCTAGTAAAGCAAAAAATCCCTGCAGATGTGTTTACTCACCTTGATGGAGGTATAACATATTATCGTGTACGAGTAGGCCCATATACTACAAAAAGTGAAGCGGAATACTGGAATTCGTTGATAAAAACAATTGATGATTTTGCAGATACAAAAAGTTATGTCACGAACACTTCGGTACCTGCCCAATAAAAAAAGAAAAAAAAATCAAAATTACTAGAATTTTTTAAAAAAAACACTAAAAAGATAGTATGAAAAACATACTATCTTTTTTTATGGTTATCCAGATAGTTTTTTTCTACTCTGCAATTTACACAGAAGAAACAAAACTAAAAGATGATTACCTTTTTTACTCAGGGATAACACTTTCAAACAGTTATGCGCAAGTTCGGTTGTTTAGTGAACTAGAAAAGCTCGATGATACAAAAGCGAGCTATGAGCTTACATCATGGGGAGCAAAAGTTATGCCTTTTGATTTTTGCTCACTGGCACTAGGAGGTATTTCATACTCGGGTGTATGGTCTCGCTTAAATAATCCTGAACCAAACAAAATAGCGCCTCTAAAGCAAAAGTATTCCATACAAAAGCGTCTACTCTCCACACTTCCTTCAATAACATCAAGCGAAAAGCCTCTCTCAATTGAGTTTAATCTAGACCTCCCCTTTGTCCATATTCAAGCATTTTCTTCTGTTTCGCCAGAATTAGCAAGCTTTGGCGGCATTGGAACTAGCTTCCCCTTTACATTGTTCGAAAACAAGGACAAACCAGACTTACAAATTAGTGGACGATGGACTACCGCCTGGAAAATTTCAAAACTTCATGCAAAAGAGTATGATTCTTGGTTTGTGGACACAAAACCTTTTTTGGATGATTACTACCACTCGATGGTTAGTGAGCTCGCTTTACGGGTACCATTCAATACAATATTACTCTCAGCGGGTCTTTCTCAAAACCCCTTTGGAAACCCTCTAGGCTTTTTTAGGGGAGAATACTCCCTTCAGGTTAATCCGTTTTTATTAAATGCACAATTATTCATGTGTGATATCGACTATTTTGGTCAAGATGGTCGGTATCAAAAGGATACCTTTCAAGCAAGTCTAAATCCTCAGCTTCGTTTTAATTATTACAGCGGCTTTATTCGCTCTTTTAAGCTAGGTGGCACTGCGAGAGTTGAACTTCAGAATGGTAATACTTTTTTTGAAGAAACTAAGTGGCTCTCTTTTTTTGATATTGCTTCCGAGCTCCAATGTATTTTTCTCACGCTCCATACATCAGTATCTCTTTCAGAAATACTTATCACCTCAAAAGAAAAAAATATCAAAATCTTGTTGCAAAATAACAGTAATTTAAAAATTCAAACAATTTTACTATTTCGTCCTTGGTATTTAGAGATAATTGATAGGGTATGGAGCGTAGGATGTGGCTATGAAACTGAAATATCCAAACTAGCGAAAAACGGTGACTTTATTATTAATATAAAGCTATCTACAAAAGCTCAAATAAACGAAGACTTATTAATAAATAGTAACTTTTATGGTGAGAGTGATTTCTCGCAGATAGACCCTCTAAAAGAGACTTCAATTATATTGGGTGGTAAAATAAACCTCGAGTATAAAATAAAATTTGTTAAAAGTAATCAGAAACTTAGGATTTCAGCCCAAAGTGAATTTAGGCCAAAAACCAAGTCTATAAAGTCGGAATTCTCAATCTCCTTTGCAATCGATGCGGGAGGAGACTACATTAAATAGTTTTTAAAAGAGATTTTGAGCCTTCTATTATTAACATTGAAAGCGTTTTTGTTATCTGTTGAATATCGATGGTTACCTTTCCCTGAACAAAATCAGCATACAAGGAAATAATTCCACCTGCAAACAAGTCTAAAACAATTAAAAACTGTGGGTCTTTTTTTACATTAGGCGGAACTGATGCATCTGTTGATATACGCTCAATAAGGCTCTTTTTCACTTTTCCTATAAAGTCTATTGAAAGAGTGTAGCACATTATTTCACGATAAAATTTCATATTATCGGAGATAATCATTTCAAGTTTTTCCAAAAAAGGAGTTGGGTCCATCAAAAAGTTTGTAAAATTGAAATCTAATAAAATTTCATTAATTTTTTGAAAAATTTCATCTGCAATCTCATCTTTTACATCATTTGGGTTTGTGTAATGGGCATAAAATGTCCCTCTGTTTAAATCTGCTAAGCGCACAATGTCAGAAACAGATATTTTATCTGCCTCTTTCTCTTGCATAAGCTCTACATAAGCCTCTCGAATGAGGCGCTTTGATCGAATAGCACTCCGATACTTTGCTTTTTGTTTTTTTACTACTTCTTCCACTTTAAGACTCCACTAAAGTAAAATATTTTTAAATACCGTTAAATATATAGCTAAGGCAATCAATCTAACTTATATATAATATAGCTTAATATCTTAAAATAGTCAACGTCTGATTGATTTTATACACCATATAATTACCTTTTCTTATTAGATTTTATACACCATTTTATAAAAACAAGGTTTATCCTTTTATAGCTCCACCAGCAACACCTTCTGCTAATCGCTTTTGGAATGTTAAATATGCTATTAAAACAGGAATAGTTGCAATAATAAGCGCTGCTATCTGCCAGCCAAGTTGCGTTCCTGTTCTACTTGAAAAAGAAAAGATTCCAACTGGTAGTGACTTAGTTGCTTCAGAACTTGCTAAAACCAATACAAGAATAAACTCATTCCATATTCCAAGCCCCGACATAACACATATTGTAATAATTACAGGTATGGTCATGGGAACTATAATACTCATAAAGGTCCTAAATGGACTAGCTCCGTCTATATAAGCAGATTCAATAAGGCTTCCTGGAAGACCTCTAATAAATTGCGATGATAGCATAACAGACAGTGGCAAACCGAAGGCGGTATAAACCAGAATAATTCCTAAATGAGTGTCTGCTAGATTTACACTTGATAGCATAAGGAATAATGGAATTATTACCTGATTTATATCAATAA
>CAYJFX010000088.1:0-7746 GCA_964369735.1 uncultured Treponemataceae bacterium | reverse complement strand
CTATATTCGTTGGATACTGTCGTTTATGGATCACGATTATTGCTCAACAAGGCTCATAAAATCACTTGAAACAAATTTTGTAACATCTGCAATGTTTGGTGATAATTTATTGTGTCGCTATAAAATGATTGATGACACTACGTGCATTCATTCCCTCATTAGAGAAGATGGAACAGAAACATTTAGGGCTCGAACTATATGGGCCGATGAAAAAGATCTCGCAAGGGAACGCCCAATCTACTTATAATAAAATAGAACATATGTTGTATTTTGGTGTTGACAAAAAACTGTATTAATTATACCATTGTACTATGAAAAAAATATTAATAAGTATGATAATTTTATGTGGTTCATTTTTTCTTGTGGCGCAAGAAGTGAACCTTACAATTGACTTTACAGGATTTGTCCCAAATGAGGGCACTGTTAATATTATAGTTGTCAATGAAGAGAATACAAAGTCTGATACTCGAGAGCCATTTTTTACTGATTCATTTAAAGCAACAAGTGCCGACTTACAGTACACAATGACACTACCAGAAGGTTATTATTTTATTTCTGTGTTTCAAGACTTAAATGAAAACAAAGAACTCGATTTGAATTTTTTGAGAATTCCAAAAGAGCCAATTGGTATGAGCAACTATGACTTTAAAGGAATTCCTGGTGGATTTGATAAGCAAAAAGTATATGTCTCGCCGGAAAATAATAGAATTCAAATAGCCGTACGAAAAATTTAGTACAAAACTTCCATCTCTGCTTGACAAGTCTAAATCTAGCTTTTATACTTGTTTGTAGGAGATTTAAATGAAAAAGAACATTATATGTATTATAGCTGTAGTATTAGTTATGTCAGGTATGTATTCACAGGATCAAGAAAAGAGTCCTTGGAGTTTTTCAGTTGTAGCAGATTTTGCATATTATCCAAAAAGTGAACCAGTTGCGACAACCAGTAGCGAAGATCAATTTGCGCCACTTACAGGTGTTTACAGTGGGCTTGAAGCTCGCGTAACAGGTTTTGCAGATTATACCATTCCTGTTCCCTTTAGTGATAACCCACTTGTAAGTGGTAATCGACTTAAGCTTTCTGGAATTCTAGAATTGAGCCCTGTTTCAATAACCCCAATGGTACAAGTCCAGTTTTCGCCAATAGCGTTCTTAGACTTCACTGCAGGTACAAGTATTTCTGGAGCATGGCCGCTTGACTTTATGGGAGTTCAAGGCTTAGCTGTTTGGAATGAAGCTACAGGTGCATATGATGATAGAGTATTTAACAGTGCCGTTTATGAAGCGTGGTTTCAAGGCCTATTTCAATTTGACCTAGCAGCAATTATACCTGGAGACTGGAATCATGTTGTAACTATGAATACGTATAAAGTGTACTATGAAGGTGTAACAAACGGAATAGAAGATGGACAACCATGGTTGTACCAAGGTACTGGTGGAAAAGCAAATGGTTGGAAGTACAACGCTACATTTTTACTCGGGTATCAAATGCCTTTAGTCTTACAAACAGTTGCTGTTCAAGCCGAGCTTGATGGTTATTATGACGGCGAGTCCGCATATGCTGAAAAGTATTATGGTGTAGACCCTGATTTTATGACAGCTTATATTTCACCTGTAGCAATTTTGCAGTTTACTGAAAAAGATGCGCTTACGGTTCAATTCCGTTTTGCAAGTAGACCAAGTTATGTGCAAGAGTATGAAAAAACATCAGACCGTGTAGATACGGTAGCAAACATAACCCCTGTTGGGCGAGAATGGTTTTTTGACCGTATTGCATTTAGCTATAAACATTCATTTTAAGTAATTCATGCTTAATGAAAAAATTAGCCCCTATTGGCAAACTCTCATAGAGCGCCTAGAAGGGGCTATTTCTTTAGACCAAAAATCATCGCATTCTATTAACTCTAATCTCAAAGCTTTACGAGGGCAAATTATATTTTCTGAAAAGGAAGCTATTATTTTAAAAGTAGAAAATGTAGACCCTCTTGGTGCAAAAAAACATCTTGTAGGAGAAAATATTTGTAATGGTCGCCTTGTGCATCAGTATAAAAATCGATGTCTGTTTTTAGTTACAGGCTCTTGCTTTGCTCATTGCCGCTATTGCTTTAGAAAAGAAAGTGATGCAATGAGATTGCCCTTTGCAAGTAATGAGGAAATCGATAGACTTTGTGAGTATATTGCACAAAATAATGATATAAAAGAAGTGTTGCTTACAGGTGGAGATCCACTGAGCACAAGTGATGCAAAGATATATACATTATTGTCAAAGATAAGAAGTGCAAAAAGTGATGTAATTATTCGCCTTGCTACTCGTGCTCCCATTTTTGCACCGGAGAGAATAAGTGATGAGTTTATACGCATAGCTAAAGAAATGAAGCCGCTTTGGATAATCCCACATATAAATCACCCTGTTGAAGTTTGTAATGTCTTTGCACCTGAAGCAAGGAGTGCGCTCGAAAGATTGATTAATTCTGGCATTCCCATGCAAAGTCAAACAGTTTTATTGCGAGGGATAAATGACGAAGTCAAAACTCTTTCAAAACTTTTTAATGATTTAGTAGCTATTGGCATAAAACCAGGGTACTTATTTCAAGGGGATTTAGCTCCTGGTACATCTCACTTTAGACTAGGCTTAGATGATGCTATCGATTTATACACACAATTGCGTCATGAGCTTTCGGGGCTCTCTGTGCCTACCTTTGCAGTAGACCTACCAGATGGTGGGGGAAAGGTGAATTTGCTCAGTCTCACAAAAGAACAGTATGCGCTATTAAAAGAACTTTATGCCTAAGAAAGATTTTTTCTAACTATCTAAGCTTATATCCCTTTTCGATGAGGACTTCTTTAATAGAAGCAATGTGGGCGTGATTTTTTGTTTCAAGAGATATTTGTATTGTACAATCGTTTAAGTGGCTGTCTTCTAAGTTTCTGTCATGTAGCACTCCAATGATGTTTGCTCCAGTTGAAGCGATAATGGATGTAACATCTTTTAGTTGTCCTGGCTTATCAATAAGTTCTATAGTTAACTCAGATAGTCTTCCAGACCTCATTAAACCTCGATGAATAACCCTTGATAAAATGTTTACGTCAATGTTTCCACCACTAACAATGGCACACACTTTTTTATTTTCTACAGGGATTTTATCAAAGAGTATCGCAGCAACTGCTGCAGCTCCCGCTCCTTCTGCAACGAGCTTTTGCTTTTCCATAAGGGTTAGAATTGCGGTTGCAATTTCGTCATCACTCACCGTAACAATATCGTCAACATATTCTGAGCAAAGCTGGAATGTAATTTCACCCGATTTTTTTACCGCAATACCATCTGCAAAAGTTGTTACCGTTTCAACTTCAGACCTTTTTTTATTATCAAGTGAAAGGCGCATACTTGCAGCTCCCTTAGATTGCACTCCGTATACCTTGCAGTGTGGTTTTAAACTTTTTATTACATATGCAATACCTGAAATGAGGCCGCCACCACCTACGGGGACAATTACAGCCTCTACATCTTTCAATTGTTCTAGGATTTCAAGTGCAATTGTTGCCTGACCTGCAATAACATTTTCATCATCAAATGGGTGCAAGAAAATAGCGCTTGTTTCTTTTTGGTATTCTATTGATGTAGCGTAGGCATCATCATATATACCATCAATGAGTTTTATTATTGCGCCATATTTTTCGGTTGCTTCAACCTTTGAAAGTGGTGCTGTTGCTGGCAAAAATATTGTAGAAGTGATGCCAAGTTTTTGGGCTGCAAGTGCAACTCCTTGAGCATGGTTCCCTGCAGAACAGGCGACAACGCCTCGAGCTTTTTCATCTTCTGTTAAAAGAGACATTTTGTAGTAAGCTCCACGAAGCTTAAAAGAACCTGTGAGTTGTAAATTTTCAGTTTTGAGAAAAAGCTCACATTTTTCAGAAAGTGATTTTGCAGGGATAATATCAGTTAGCCTTACAACATCCTTTAGTGCATGAGAAGCCTTATAAACAGTATCGAGTGTAATCATATTTTCTCCAAGTCTCTTGTTATATTTTAAAGTATACCGTATTAACGGTAATGTTTCAATTATAATTATTATTTTATGCTTGACAAATAAAAAAAAACGTGGTATTATAAGCATAAGTTTATTGTACTAAGCAAATATAAAGGTTGAATGTATGACAGAAAGAGAACATGATATTCTTCAGATAATAAAAGAGAACCCTCTTATATCGCAACATGAGCTTGCTCAAAAAGTAGGAATAACTCGAAGTTCAGTAGCTGTGCATATTTCTAATTTAACAAAAAAGGGCTTTATAATTGGACGAAGTTATATTTTACGTTCTAAAGGTGGAATTGTAGTTATAGGGGCAGCTAATATTGATATTTATGGTTCACCTTTTAAGAATCCCGTACTGAGCGATTCAAACCCTGGAAAAGTACATTATTCACTTGGAGGTGTTGGGCGAAACATTGCACATAACATAAGCTTATTATCTGAAAATATTAAGTTTATAACCCTACTAGGTGATGATGTATTTAGCAAAAGGATTGTTGAAAACTGCAATGAAAATAATATTGATATTACTGAAAGCGTAATTCTATCAGGTATTAATACCTCAACATATTTATTCGTCACCGATGAAAAAGGTGATATGCTTTATGCAGTCTCTGACATGGAAATCTATACAAAGCTTACACCTGAATTTTTAGAACCGAGAATGGCAGGAATAAACCTACAGCAATTATGCGTGTGTGATACCAATTTACCAACTGAAAGTATAGAATATCTTCTTAATAATGCAACATGTCCTGTCTTTGTAGATTGCGTTTCTACTGCAAAAGCTGAAAAGCTAACTGGATTGTTGGATAAAGTGCACACGCTAAAACCAAATAAAATAGAGGCACAAATTTTAAGTGGGATAAAAATTGTAGATGATAAAACCTTAAAAGAAGCCGCAGAAAAGCTTCTTAGTCTCGGTTTACAGCAAGTGTTTATTACATTGGGAAGTGATGGAGTATATGTAGCAACTGAAGGGTACAAAAAAAAGCTTCCGTGTTATCCCGCAAACATAGTTAATACATCGGGAGCCGGAGATTCATTTTTTGCAGGGATTGCCTATGCATTTTCAAAGGGGTTTGGTATAGAAGAACAGGCAAAATATGGGCTAGCAGCTTCTTCAATAACCGTATCTGAAAAGGAAACGGTAAGTGCAAAGATAAATGCACAAACATTAGAAAAAATAATAGAAAAAAATATCACATAATAGATAACGATAGATGAAGGAGATTTATATGTTAGAATTAAAGAATTTTTTAGAGTTTTCACCTGAAGTGCAAAAAGCAATTTCAGAGAAAAAACCAATTGTTGCACTTGAAAGTACTATAATTTCACATGGTATGCCTTACCCACAAAATGTAGAAATGGCAACAAAAGTTGAAAACATTATTAGAGACAATGGCGCGGTTCCGGCTACGATTGCAATAATTGGTGGAAAGTTAAAAGTAGGCTTAACAGCTGAGGAAGTTGAGTATTTTGGAAAAAAAGCCCTTGCTATCACAAAGACAAGCAGGCGTGATATCCCCATTCTTTTAGCTAAAAAAGAAGACGGCGCGACAACTGTTGCAGCAACTATGATAATTGCACATCTTGCAGGAATTTCAGTTTTTGCAACAGGGGGTATTGGTGGCGTTCACCGTGGAGCAGAAACAACAATGGATATCTCTGCCGACCTTGAAGAACTTGGAAATACAAATGTTATGGTTATTTGTGCTGGGGCAAAATCAATTCTTGATATTGGCTTAACGTTAGAATATCTTGAAACAAAGGGTGTTGCAGTAATTGGCTATAATACCGATGAGTTGCCTGCTTTTTATACGAGAAAAAGTGGTTTTAAAGTTGATTATAATATGCAAAACCCACAAGAAATAGCAGATGCTTTTAATGTTAAAACCGCTTTAGGATTAGATGGTGGAATGCTTATTACAAATCCAATTCCAGAACAATATGCTATGGACTTTGACTATATTACAAGTAGTATTGAAGATGCGGTAAGTGAAGCAAATAAGTTAGGGATAAAAGGAAAGGACACAACACCATTTTTGCTTGATAAAATTAAGCAAATTACAAAGGGTACAAGCCTTGATGCAAACATTCAACTCGTGTATAACAACGCTGAAGTGGCTGCAAAGATTGCTTGCTGTTTGTAAAAACGGGACTTTTTCGCTTTAAGCAAAAAACCTACACAATGCTAAGGTCTAAAAGGCTTGCTTTTTTCAATGCTTGGCTTTGGTTAAGTGTAAGGTTTTTGCCCGCAAAAGCCTGCATTAGTTTTATCCAATAAGCATATTATAAAAATCAATAGTATTATAAAATCTTAAAATGCTTTAGTGCATTGTATATGCCATCGTTATCTACATCATCAGTTACATAATCTACAATATCTTTTACTTCTCGGCTGGCGTTTCCCATAGCTACAGAAAGGCCTACGCCACTTAACATGGTAAGATCGTTTTCTGCATCGCCAAAGGCCATTGTGTTTTCTACGTCAATATTGAAATATTTGCATACAGCATGAATACCTACTATTTTACTACCATTATGTGGAAAAATATCACAAAAGGTTGGATTCCATCTTGCAGAATCGGAATGCGGCATGAGTCGTAATAATTCTTCTTCTTGTTTTAAATCTACAAAAGCTGATACTTGGTATACGTTATTTGTTAATGCCTGTTGGGCGTCTCCAATAGGCTGGGTTTCTAGTTGTAAAATATTTTCTATATCATCTACAAGGGTATTTCGCATATTATAGTATGCTGCGTTTTCTTCTACAAAAAAGCAGGGGATTGCATGTTTGGTAGAGTAGGTTAAAAGCTCTTTTACATCGTCTGTATGTAGTGCATTTCCAAATATTTTATGGTTTTCCTTATCATAGCAATACTGCCCATTTAATGTTACGTAGCCATCGAAATAAATGTCTTTTACAATATCGATTTCAGCTTTTGCTCTACCAGTTGCAATAAATACTCTTATACCTTTTTCTTTTAACAAACGTAGTGACTCTTTTGCGCTTTTTGGTATGCGTCGAGTATTGAAACTAAGGAGGGTGCCATCGATGTCAAAAAAAATGGCTTCAATGCGTTTCATGTATTACCTCTTTTAAATTTTTATTTTTTTGCTGTTATCTTGCCCGTAAAGGCCATAATATTCATGTATTTTCCGCCATCCACACTCATCATTTTTCTGTCTTCTATAGCGTATTCGTTATCGAGAGAAAGCCAATCGTTCCATGCATCAGAAAAGCATTTCAATTCGCGCGCATTAAAATCGTTTAAGTGCTTTTCAAAAATACTTGTCCACCAATTTTTAGAGCGCCACATGTAAAAGGCTTCTTTTTCCCAAAATGGCTTCATCTCACTGGGAATTGTTTCAAAGGTAAAGTCTTGTTTAATACTGGGGAAAGCAATAGCAACAATACCGTCTTTTTTTAAAAGAGGTGCAATGTACTTTGAAAAGTACTCGTCATTGTTTCCAAAGTAGTGGTAACTATCTACGCTCACAACTACATCAAAATAACCATTTGCAAATGGCATAGTCGAAGCATCGAACTGAAGTGGGATTATGCTATTTTCTACCCCCATTTTTTTGAAACGCTCATAGTTTTCTGTTGCAGATGTCCATAGGTCTGTAGCGTATACTTCTACACCGTATTCTTTAGCTAAAAAAATTGATGTTAATCCGCGCCCACATGCAAGATCTAAAACGCGCATAC
>CAYJFX010000087.1:0-7870 GCA_964369735.1 uncultured Treponemataceae bacterium | reverse complement strand
CTGGTTGTGGTGAAACACCTTACGTAAAAATGCTTAGCCAATTATTTGGTGATAGAACTATCATTGCAAATGCAACAGGTTGTTCTTCAATTTATGGTGGAAACCTACCTTCAACTCCTTATGCTAAAGACGAAAATGGAAGAGGACCAGCTTGGTCAAACTCACTATTTGAAGATGCTGCAGAATTTGGTATGGGTATGAGACTCACTAGTGATAAACTAGCTGAGTATGCACGTGAAGTTGCCGTAAAAGCAAAAGATGCTGGAATTGCAAAAGCTACAATTGAAAAACTCCTTGCAAATAGCCAAGCAGATGAAGCAGCAATCACTCAACA
This sequence comes from uncultured Treponemataceae bacterium, assembly GCA_964369735.1. GTDB lineage: Bacteria > Spirochaetota > Spirochaetia > Treponematales > Treponemataceae > CAYJFX01. The sequence continues at coordinate 7,536 of CAYJFX010000087.1, read as the reverse complement.
ACAAAATGATGTTGCAACGCTTAGAGCTGAACTTTCAAAATCATCTGATCCAATTGCAAAAGAGCTTGAATCATTAGCAGACCACTTTATCAAGCGTTCACACTGGATTCTTGGAGGAGACGGCTGGGCATATGACATTGGTTTTGGTGGTCTTGACCACGTAATTGCTTCTGGCAAGAACGTGAATATCCTTGTAATGGATACAGAGGTTTACTCTAACACTGGTGGACAAATGTCAAAGGCAACTCCTATTGGTGCTATTGCAAAGTTTGCAGCTAGTGGTAAATCAATAAGCAAAAAAGACCTCGGTATGATTGCTATGAGCTACGGTTATGTATATGTTGCTCATATTTCTATGGGTGCAAATATGGCTCAAACCATTAAAGCCTTTAGAGAAGCAGAAAGCTATGATGGACCATCAATCGTTATTGCATACAGCCACTGTATCAGCCACGGTATCAACATGGCTAATGGTTTAACAAACCAAAAAGAAGTTGTAACAAGTGGTTTATGGCCTCTATATCGATATGATCCTCGTCTTGTTGATGAAGGGAAAAATCCATTCATGCTAGACTCAAAAGAACCGGATTTCAACTTAGCAGACTTTATGTATAAAGAAGTGCGATTCAAGGGATTAAAAATGGCTAACCCAGAAAGAGCACAGATGCTCTTAGATTCTGCTGTTGTTAAAGCAAAGAGACAATGGAAGGAATACGAATATCTTGCAAAGCGAGATTTTTAGTTTTATAATTTCTTAGCATAAAAACGAGCAAGCAATAGTTTGCTCGTTTTTTTTTGTAATTTCATTTTTAGGTATAGAATAACGCAGAATTTTATGGTATACTCTTTATAAGGATATTGTTATGCCATTACAGCACTATATTTTTGTTGGTTTAATTGTTTCTATTCATTCCCGACTTTGCTTTGAACTTGTAAGCAAGATTTTTGATGTTTCTAAGTACCACTTTTTACAGTATTTTTTTTGTGCTGTTAATGGTTTACTTGCTTTACTTATTCTTCAATACTTACAAGAGTTTACAAGTATCCACTACCTAGCATTACTAATCATCCTCTATTTTCAAATTAAAATTCTTTTTGCTTCTCGTTACATTGAAGTTGTAATCCCTGCATCAATACTCTTAGTGCATCTATATGTAATAAGAGCAGTAGTAATATCGGTTACAGCTTTAGTACTGAATGTCGAGATAATTGCTGTTGTTTCAGATTCCTTTTTATTTTGGCTAACCACTTTAATTTCCTTTGCTGCGCACGGAGTAGCAAACATAGCTTTTTATACATTTGTCCCTCAAACTCATATGCGCATTATGAAAGCAAGCTCAGAAATTGTTATGTTCTTCTTTGTAATAGGAATTGTACTTATTACCTATATGATATACAACGCAAGCTTTTATAGACTAGACAGTCTAGCTACAGGAATTAATATACAGCAAATTATCTTACCCCTAACATTATTATTAGTTTTTTATCTTTCACTATTAATGATGATCAAAATCGTTTCGTTGCATTACTATAAAGAACGAGCATCAATGCTTGAAGAGACTATAAACAAAGAAAAAGTACTCAAGTCAGCCCTTTTTAATATGACAAAAGTTTTTGTTGAATTTAATTGCTCAACTGATGTACTCCTTCGTTTGGTAATAAATGAACGAGACTCTGATACTTCAGCTTATAAGTCATTCTCAAGCTTTGTAGATGTCGTTTCAAAGAAATATACACACCCACAAGATATAGATAAAACACGATCATTGAAACCTGAAAATATTATCTCAGAGTTTAATAAGGGTGTTACCGAGATTGTTTATGAATATAGAGCATTTCACCTGCCAACAGGAAAAGTGTCAGACCGAAACAATCGATCATCTGACTATGTATGGCATAAACTTTTAATGCAAAGTAAGAAAAATGTAGACACTGGTGACATCCTAGGATTTTGTTTAATATATGAAATTCATGACGAAAAAGAAGTACAGCTAGCGCTACAAACAAAGGCTGAAACAGATCCTTTGACAGGTGGTTTTAATAAGGATGCAGCTCAAAAGTATATTCACAGTCATTTGCACAACAACCCTAAAGGGACCTTCTTTGTTATTGACTTAGATCATTTCAAGGAGATTAATGATACTTTTGGACATTCATTTGGTGACAACGTACTTCAAACTGTTTATAGTAAAATTCGCAATCACTTTAGACCAAGTGATATATTAGCGAGGATTGGAGGCGATGAATTCATCGCCTTTACACCAACTAAATTAAACAGTAATAGCTTAAAGTCTAAGGCTCAAAAAATATGTGAAGCAATAAAGCACACTTATACAAGCGATAATGGAAAAAATATAACAATTACTGCAAGCATAGGCATTTCACACGCACCAGAAGATGGGCTAGACTATTCCTATTTATTTAACAGTGCGGATAAGGCCATGTACTCATCAAAAGATCAAGGCAAGGATACCTTCACAATATATGAACCTAAAACGTGAGGCAGCTCAGATACCTGATTTATCTACAATGATTTTCAATAACCTAGGAGTGTTTTGTGAGCTATATTCCAAACGAGAAGCGATATGATACAATGCAGTATAATAATTGTGGAAGCAGTGGGTTAAAACTGCCTCTAATATCATTAGGGCTATGGCATAACTTTGGGTCAAAAGCAGACATCTATAAAATGCAAGAATTATGTTTTTGTGCTTTTGACTTGGGAATTACACATTTTGACCTTGCAAATAATTATGGTCCTGAGCCCGGTAGCGCAGAAAGCAATTTTGGTAGAATTTTTTCAGAGCATCTTCACTCATATCGCGACGAACTAGTTATTTCTACAAAAGCGGGTTATGAAATGTGGCCAGGTCCATATGGGAACTGGGGTAGTCGAAAGCATTTAGTATCAAGCCTAGACCAAAGCCTGAAAAGAATGAATCTTGACTATGTTGATATTTTTTATCATCATCGAATGGATCCGAATACACCTCTCGATGAAACAGTGGGAGCACTTGACGCAATTGTAAAATCTGGAAAAGCTCTATATATTGGTCTTTCTAACTATGATGGTCCAAACATGATAAAGGCAGCTAAACTTCTAAATGACTTACAATGTCCTTTTATTATTAACCAAAACAAATATTCGCTAATAGAAATGTCTATCGAGCGCAACGGTTTAAAAGAAGCCTGCATTTCTGAAGCTAAAGGCTTAATCGTTTTTAGCCCCTTAGCTCAGGGTCTTTTATCAGATAAGTACATAAACGGAATCCCAGACGATAGCAGAATTAAAACTGACGGTAGATTTCTTAATGAAAGTAGCATCAACGACGAGCTTCATTCGAAGATTGTAGCACTTAATAAAATTGCACATGGGCGCGGTCAAACTCTAGCGCAGATGGCTTTAGCTTTTCTTGCACACGATGAGGCTGTAACTAGTATTTTAATTGGAGCATCGAAGGCAAATCAAATTAAAGAAAATGTTGCTTCAATAAATAACAGCTCATTTTCTGAGGAGGAAATAACTGCAATAAAAAAAACACTTTCATAATTAAGAAAGTGTTTTTCACAAAGATGTTTCCGCTATTTTTTATCCCCACTCGTCAAATTATACAGATAACGCTTTATTTTTGAGCTAGCAGTCTTTTCAAATTCTGAAACACTTCGTACAACAGAAATTTTAGAAAATTTGTTAACCTGACTATTTGTGAAATACTTAATTTCTGATAAAATTTCTTCTTGCTTAAATAGGATTGCCTCTTTAATATCTTCAACAGTACTTAATATGCTATCTGTTATTTTCTTTTCATCAAGTTGTACAAGGGCAACAAGTCCCGTATCATCTTCAACTACGAGAGACTCCAATACATCTGGGTGCTGATTTAAAACAAACTCGATATCTTCAGGGTATACATTTTCCCCTCCAGAGCCCAAAATCATGTTTTTAAGTCTTCCTTTTAGTGAAAGTCGACCATTCGTTATTTCACCTAAATCTCCTGTCTTAAACCACCCAGCGCCTACAGAATCATCTTCGGTCGTAAAAACCTCATCTGTTAGTGCCTTTTCCTTGTAGTAACCACGCATTACATTTTCACCCTTTGCAACTACCTCGCCAACACCACTTTCTGGGTCTGGATTAAGTATTTTAATCTCAACACCATCCATGGCTGGACCAATTGTTCCTGGCTTTGTTGTTTTTGGGTTTGAACCTGCCAACAATGGAGATGTTTCAGTCAGTCCATAACCAATAGCATATGGAAACTTTGCATCCTTCATAAATTGTTCTACTACAGGGTCGACTTTTGCGCCTCCAATTCCAAAGAACCTTAGGCGTCCGCCAAAAGTTTTTTTAAGTGACTTACCAGCAATTCTATGAAGTAAGATCTGAAAAGGACGAATAGCGTATAGCTTTTTTATTAGCGGTTTCTTGGTAAATGTAGGTACAATTTTATTCTTGTAAATTTTCTCCATAATAATAGGAACACTTAATACAATTGTAGGTCGTACAAGTTTAAAGGCTGGAAGCAGTGTAGTTACCGTTGGTGGTTTTCCAAGGTAATATACACATGAGCCGTTCATAAACTGTAGAATAAAGCCTAAGCTAAACTCATACACATGTGAAAGTGGTAAAAAGGATAAACATCTATCCCTCTTATTTATACGTTGAATACTTTGTACTTTGATAGCCATAAACACAAGGTTTTTGTGAGTTAACTCTACCCCTTTTGAGCGACCAGTTGTACCTGATGTATATATGATTGATGCTGTATCTCTTTCATCAATAAGTATATTTGGTATAGTTTTATCGGCCTTTAAAGAAAAATCTTCTGGGTTTTTAAGATTTTTTCCTTTTACTCTGAGAGTTTTAAAATCTTCTATTCTAATGATAAAGGGGATAAGCTTAGGCTTCAGTGACATTGTCTGTATTTCCATTTTTTCAGAAATGAAAATGCCAGAAACACCTGCATGTGTTAAAATTGCCTCAACTTCTTTAATACTAAAATCAGGTAATATGGGAACAGCGATAGCTCCATAGTTTACAATTGCAAAGTATGCTACGCACCAATTTGGATCACTGCCGCTCCATATAGCAACTTTGTCACCTTTTTTTATACCCAAATGCTGCAATATTAGTGCAGCATTTTCAGTTTTATCTTTTACTTCTGAGTAAGTAATTGGTTTTGTATGCACAAACGAAAGAGCATTACAGTCAGAAAAGTTTTTTATTGAATTATTAAACAGAGCTGGAAATGTATATGAACCTAAGTCTTGAATGGTTACCATACGCTATCAACCAAATGGCCGAGTGCGTACAAAAGTATCATCTCTTTCATAACCAACAGAAATGATGCCTACATGTGTTTCACAATACTTTTCAATAAATTCAACATATGTTTTTGCATTTTCAGATAATTCCTCATACGACCGGCACGCATTTAATGGTGTTTTCCACCCCTTGAATTTTTTTAGAACTGGCTTTGCCTTTTCTAAAGCCTCAATAGAAGTTGGGAAGTCAGTTATTTCTACTCCGTTCACTTCATATGCTACACATGCTTCTATTTCATCCAATGTATCATATATATCTAGGTGTGTTAATACCAAACTTGTAATTGAGTTAACTCGGCAGGCATATCTAAGCGCTACCAAATCTAAATAACCGCAACGTCTTGGGCGCCCTGTTGTGACTCCATATTCACGTCCAGTTTCTCTTACATAGTGATATAGTTCACTTTGTGTTTCTTCATCAAATTCAGTTGGCATAGGACCATTACCTACACGTGTAGAATATGCTTTAAAAACACCAAGTATTTCATCAAGGTTTTTTGGTCCAATTCCAGAACCAACAGCTGCACCAGAAGCACATGACATACCAGAAGAAACATAGGGGTATGTTCCTGAATCGAGATCTAATAGAGCACCTTGTGCACCTTCCATCAAAACCTTTGAATTACGATACTTCCAAAGCTCTGCTGTTATATCAACTCGCATTTTAACAAGCTTATCTATATATGGGGATAAAAAGGCTCTGTCTTCGTCCTCTAACTCATCCATTTTATCTTTCCAAGTTAAATCGCTAAGACGTATCCCATCCCGCTCAGACTTCATTGAATATGTCGTTCCAATCCCACGCCCAGTTGTCCCAATTGGATTTTTGCGCGCTGCATCTCGTTCCTTATCCATTTCTCGGTAACGGGGTAGCACAAGGTGTGCTCGGTCTGAAATAAATACTCGGCCTTCCCAGTCGATGCCTTTACTCTTAAGCATATCAAGCTCTTCAAATAAAGCTTTAGGGTCTATAACCATAGCCATACCCAAATACACCTTTTTACCTGGGTGCAAAATCCCAGATGGAACTAAGTGCAAAGCATATTGATCGCCATTAACTACAATGGTATGACCAGCGTTTGCTCCACCTGCATAACGAACTACAACGTCGCATGAGTCTGCTAAGTAATCAACAATTTTACCTTTTCCTTCATCACCCCATTGGGCACCTATAACTACTACATTCATGTGAACAGTATATCACACTTATGTCACTATGGATAGTGCAAAAAAAGAGAATTCTAATATATTTTATAAATAATTCAACCAGAAAAGGTAGGAATTCGTTCGTTGTATTAATTCGAATTTGCGTGCAAAAAAAAGGGAAGCTCTTGGCTTCCCTTGTATTAACAAATAGTTTATTCTGTAGCTTCTTCTTCAGCAGGTGCTTGCTCTGAAGCTGTTTCTTCTGCTGGAGTTTCTGTTTCAGCAGGAGTTTCAACTGCTACTTCTTCTGCTACAGGGGCAGGAGCCTCTTCAACAACAGGTTTTGGTGGCGGATTGTTTTTAATGAATGCATTACAAAACTTACAAACAACCATTTTTTGCCCTTCAATTTCATGTTCATATTGAACTTTAATGTTCTTATTATTACATCGAGGGCACTCACCTCGACCTCTTTTAACTTGATCTTTTATACCTTTTCCGCGATGTGCTTTTGACATAATCCCTCCTAGTTTGCCTTTTCTTCTGAATCGGCAGCTACATCCGTAGCAGCTTTACTTGCTTTTTCAGCTGGCTTTGCAGCTTTTTCCTTAGGAGTAGCCTTTGCCTTTGCAGGGGCTGGTTTTTCCTTTTTTACAGGTGCTTTTGTTTCTTTCTCTGCATCAAATTTATAATCAACCAATTCCAAAATTACCACGTCTGCTGCATCTCCTTGGCGAAAACCAAGTTTCATTACACGAGTATAACCACCCTTTCTATCTTTCATGCGGGGGCCAATATCTGTAAACAACTTAGCCAAAATAGCTGGATCGGAAATAAATCTTGCCACTTGGCGGCGATTATGAACTGTATCAACCTTACCACGTGTGATCATTTTTTCTGCAGCTTTTCTAACTTCTAAAGCTTTTGCTTTTGTTGTAGTAATTCGTTCATAGCGAAACAAAGATGTTACCATGTTTCGTGACATTGCTTTTCTGTGAGAAGATGTTCTCGAAAGTGGGTTAAAACCTTTTCTATGATTCATCTGATTCGTCCTTTTTCTTAGTG
>CAYJFX010000086.1:0-7986 GCA_964369735.1 uncultured Treponemataceae bacterium | reverse complement strand
TAACTGAACCTGTTGTTGGAAAGAGTGCTATACATAAGATGTTTGTAGAGGAATTTTCCTTAGCAGAAATGGTTTGCATACCTGAAAATATTTTTGAAGATGGCGAATGGGCAATTATTGAATGGAAAGATCCCAAAGGTTTTAGAGGCTGTGGCTTTTTTCATATTGTTGATAGTAAAATAATTTTTCAAAGAGGGTATATGGATAAACTAAGCTTTTTGAAAATGAATAACTTACCCATTGAATAAAGAAAAAATTTTGGAAAATTGCTGCACTTGATAAAAAAATGTTTCCATGTACTTCTCCTACTTTAGAAGAAGTACATGTCCTTTTTCGCTATATCCAATTTTTTTCACGAAATAGCAGCACTTTGTTTTTTGCAAAAGCTATTCTATTTTTTTCTCAGCTTCTCTACGTTCTAATCTCTCGTGTACTTCTTCTTTTAAAAGAGTATAGGCCACAGATGCAAGCGGTATACATAAAAGAATCCCTGCCACTCCCATGAGACTTCCTCCTATGCTCACAGAAGCGAGCACCCAAATAGCTGGAAGCCCTATTGATTCACCTACTACCTTTGGATAAATAAGGTTACCTTCAATTTGTTGTATAACAATAAAAATTATTAAAAAATATAGTGCATGCATAGGATTTTCTATAAGCAATAAAAATGAACCAATTCCAGCTCCAAAAAATGCTCCCATTATTGGAATAATAGAACTAAACCCAACAACAACTCCAATGAGTACTGCAAAAGGTATTTGAAAAAGCATAAGCACAACAACAATAAGTACACCCAAAATAAGGGCCTCTAGGCATTGCCCCGTGATAAAACGAGAAAAAGCGTTTTCAGTCATAGAGAACACTTTAACAAGTTTTGTTGCCTTTGCTTTTTCTAAAAAGGCAAACATTATTTTTTTAAACTGTCTTGATAAGGTTTCTTTTTGCAATAATATATAAAGGGCAAATACAACTGAAACGAATAATCTTGCGATAAGTGAAACAACACTCGAAGCAACGCTTAAAGTGCTACCAAAAACATTTACGATTCCAGTGCGCAAAAAGTCTATTACCGAGGTGCGTATTTCGGTGATATCGATTGAATCTAAAAAGTTTTCGATTTCAGGGTTGTTATTAAAAAGCTGTATGATGAAATCTCGTGCTTGTGGTAGAAAAATTTCAAGCTTTTCTGTAAGAGTCACCACTGTATCTTGAACTTGTGGAACTACAACTAAAATTGCAAATGCGATAATGAGCGCGCAAAAAATAATTGCAAGAATGAGACTCACAGGGCGCATCCACGAAAGCACTTTTTTTTGTTTTTTTCTATAAAAAAAATTCTTTTCAATAAAACGCATTGGAACGTTTATAACAAAGGCCATAGCCCCTGCTAATAGAAAAGGAGCCAGCATAGTAAATATATCTGATATAATCTTTAGTGCCATGTCTGTTTTCCAAAAAAACAGAACCATAATAAACGCAATAGGTAACAAGATTCGTGATTTTTTACTGCCAAAAAAAAGTGTATTCATGTATTCAGTTTACACCTTATTTATAGTTTTTGCAATCATTTGAAAACTCGAAAGGGGTTATTGGCATGGAATGAGTTCTTAGATAAAAGTATCGTGGTGTTAATTTTTTGTGCCAAGGATGGCACTCTATGTAGTGTAACCTGAGTTTTCAATCACTTGAAAACTCGAAAGGAAATATTGGCATGGATGCCAATATTTCCTTAAACCTCTATAATGTCGCACAAAGGCTTTGGGGTTGCAAAGTGAAAGCCTTGAGAAAACTCAATATCACGCTCGAGGAGTATTTTTTGAATTTCATCATTTTCAACATACTCTGCTATAATGTGAGAGTTGATTTGCCGAGCAATAAAGCAAATGGAGTCAAGAATTATCCTATTTTCTTCGCTATTAACGAGATTTTTAATAATATCACCATCGATTTTAATAATATCTGGGCGAAGCGATATGATAGATGTAAATGTTGCAAAGCCTGAGCCAAAGTCGTCGGCTGCAATCTTACAACCAATACTTCTTGCCTCTTGTAGAAAATTATAAAGTACCGTATTACTGTTATAGTTTTCTGTTTCAACAAATTCAAGTGAAAGTCTCTCTGGGCTTGGGTATGTTCTAATTTTATCTAAAAACCAAACCCTAAAATCATCATTTTTTATATCAAAGAGCGTGATATTTAAGCATAGCTCTTTATCAATATTTTTAAAGTCATTAAGAGCTTTTTCAAGCATTATTTTACTTATGGTATTATATTGCTTAAACTCTTTTGCTACCCTCATAAAATAATTGGGCTGGTGCATTTTGCCATTTTTATCATATATTCGCATGAGAGCTTCAAACCTATTGATTTCACCCGATTTGTTATTTCTAATTCCTTGATAAAAGGGTGTAATGGTATCATTTTTTATTGCATAAGAAATAAGCTCAAAAATTTCAACCTTTTCAGTCAAATCTGCTAAACATATTTCTTTTTCATTATTTTCAATGATGAAGTTAATCTGTGTCTTTCTATATGCATAGTGAGTGCTCATAGCTCTGTCAACTAAATCATCCCCAAAAACAAGTACAAAACGAGATACTGCTGAAATAGGCGTTGCTTCAGCACTAGCGTGCTGAAATGTTTCGTACATGCTTTCAATTATTTTCTTAAAATCTGTATCAGAAATAGAATCATTTGCAACAAGCATAAATCTTTTGTATGTATGATTGTATAATAAAATTTTTTCTTCTAAACCATTAGCTAAAAGGGCAGCTTGTACACTTTGTAAAACTTCTCTGCATCCTGCATAATACATGTCTTCACCAAATGCGGCTATGGACATATCGGCATTGACAACTTCGGTCATGCATAGCTTTGTGAAGGTAGTTTTCTGTGAGTCAATTTCAAACTTACTAAACATTGGAATACCAAAGTGCGGATCAATGGTATCCAAGCCTAATGATTTTTTATTGTTCATATCTTAATACACCTATTTCTTTCGTAAAATCTCAATGTAATTGCTCTATTCTAAAAAGCAAAGTTACAATATCATGAATATATATTTCTGTCAAGTTTTCTAAATGTTTGAAGGGGCTTATTGCACAGGAAACAATATAGGAGTATACTGTAGTTAATGAAAGCATTGTTTTTTGTTCTCTGTTTTTTTATCGCTTCTTGTGCAACATCAGTGCAACGTCCTGAAGGTAATGAGGATTCAGTGGTACAGCAATCTTCAAATGTTAATCCCCCAAGACAAATCCCCTTAAAGCTAACTTTTGCCGGGGATATTATGGCTCATAATGTAAATTATGAAATGGACAATTATAATCTAATCTATGAAGATGTAGCATCTCTCTTGCATGCAGATGATATAAGTTTTGCAAATTTTGAAACCCCAGTGTGTGATCAGCTACCTGACGAATCCTATCCGACCTTTAATGTGAACTCAAGGTACGCAAGGGCTGCAATTGATGGGGGTTTTGATGCGTTTTCATTGGCAAATAACCATACAAACGACCAAGGTATGCTTGGAATTACAAGTACGAGGGATTATTTTGATAGTATGAAGCCATTTGGAGTCTACAGCGCTGGAATAAAACGCAGTGATTCCCTAAGCTATGATGTGATAGAAACACAAGGATGGACAGTTTTGTTTGCTGCTGTTACAGAAATTGTTAATATACGTGAAGACTTAGATGCATTCGATGTATACTTTTACACTGAAAAACGGCGCTCAGATTTACTAGCTGATATTACCACCTTACAAAGTGAACATCCTCACGATATCTTTGTTTTGGGGGTTCATGTATATGAGAGTGAATATGATACAAGAGTAACAGATAAGAGAAAAGAATGGTTTTATGACTTATTGGATTCTGGTGTTGACATAGTATGGGGAAACCATCCTCATGTTACACAAGAATGGGAGCTTTTTAAGTCAGATAGCGGGGATAAGCTCATTATGTATTCCATTGGAAACACTATATCAGGGCAAAACTATTATCCAAATTATGATGACCCGCTACACAGATATGAAGACACAGGCACAAGTATTTTATTACATGCTGATGTTAAAGATAAAAGTGCACACACAAACCTTTCATCGACCAATGTAGGAGATGTTGTATTAAGCATAAACGCACATCCAACAATTATTGCAGCGCACAAAGATGAGCATAATAATATGCTTATTAAGCGGCTTACACCCGACTTTATACAAGCACAGAACAAAAAAAATGCTGATTATTACACAGTAAGATTACAAGACATGGAGCAAATAACTGGGACAACAATATGGCAATAAATTATAAAGAACTTCCTGTATACGAGCAAAAACAGCTCATTTTAGATGCACTTGAACATAACCAAGCGGTGGTTGTACAAAGTCCAACGGGGTCAGGGAAAACAACTCAAATTCCTATTATTTTGCACGAAGCAGGCTTTTCTAATACTGGAATGATTGCCGTAACTCAACCGAGACGAATTGCTGCCCTTTCGGTAAGTGAGTTTATAGCAAAACAATTAAATACCTCGTATCCAGGACTGGTTGGCTATAAAATGCGCTTTGAAGATAAAACCGATCTCACCACAAAAATTAAAATAATGACAGACGGAATACTTTTGCAAGAAATGAAACTTGACCCGTGGCTTTCAAAGTATTCTGTAATAATGGTAGATGAAGCGCACGAGAGAAGCTTAAATATTGACTTTGTTCTTGGCTTGCTAAAAAGAGTGCTTCAAGAGAGAAGCGATTTTAAAGTAATTGTTTCATCTGCCACCATGAACGCAGAAGTTTTTTCAGAGTATTTTAGTAATTGTCCTATTGTAAACATTGATACTATTACATTTCCTGTTACTACTATCTATGACCCACCAAAGGGACAAACAACTACAGCAAGCCTTGCCGCTCAAGATGCTCTTTTAGAGAAAATTGAACAAACTATCGAGCGAGTATTGGCAAATAAGGTAGATGGGGATATACTTTGCTTTTTACCAGGCGAGAAGATTATTAAAGATTGTATAAATCGTTTGTATAGATCAAATTTTTCAAGAAAACTTCATATAATTCCTTTGTATGGCAGATTGGCAAAAGAAGAACAAGAAAGGGTATTTGAAAAAGCTCCACTCGGAAAGAAGAAAATAGTCATTTCAACAAATATAGCCGAAACAAGCATTACCATTGTAGGAATTACCACCGTGATTGATTCAGGTTTAGCAAAATTAAACTATTATAATCCACGCACCTTTACTTCGAGTCTTAACGAGACGGAAGTCTCTAAGGCTTCTTGTAATCAGAGAAAAGGAAGGGCAGGGCGCACACAACCTGGTACGTGCTATCGTTTGTATCAACGTAAGAACTTTGAAAGCCGAACTTTATACACCTTAGAAGAAATCTACAGAACTGACCTTTGTGAGGTTGTTTTAAGAATGGCAGAGCTTGGTATAAGTGAGTTTGAAAAGTTTGATTTTATTGCACCACCTGGACAAGAAGGCATAATTGGCGGAATTGAAACACTTGAGATGCTCGGCGCATTACATAAGGATAGAACCTTAACACAAGTAGGCCAGTACATGATTGCCTTTCCATTATCACCGAGGGAAAGCCGTATTATTGTTGAAGCTATTATGAATTATCCAGATGTAATGGATGAAGTATTGACGGCCGTTGCTTTTTTATCAACAAACTCTCCTTTTATACTCCCACCAGGGGAAGAAATGAATGCACGGCGAGCCCATCACAGTTTTAGAGATATGTATGGAGACTTTGTAACCTATGATAAAATCTACAAAGCCTATATGGATGCAAAAGATAAGCCGAGTTTTTGTAAAAAGAATTACTTTGATGAAAGAATCCTATATGAAATATATAACATAAAGGAACAACTATCTCAAATTGTATCTAGCTTGGGTCTACCGATAATCGGTGGCGGTAGTATGGAGGATTATTTAACCTGCGTAGCCTCTGGTATGGTGCAGTTTATCTGTGTGCGAGAAAAAAGGGAAGTGTATCGAAGTTTAACGGCTGAACACATTCAAATACACCCAGGCTCAAGTATGTTTAAAGCAGACCCTTTATATATTGTTGCTGGTGAAATTGTTCGTACATCTCGTATGTTTGCAATGTCGGTGTCTCCACTTACAAAGGCAATACTGAGCCGAATAGATGACACTATAGAAAGTAGACTCATTTCAGGTGCTGGCAAAAAAGGCAAAAAGGCTGACAGACTTGTAAAAAATGATAGGGATAAAGACAGAAGTCAAAGAGATGAAAAACAAGACGCAAATGTAATAAAACTTGGTGGCATCGACTTTAAGATAAAAACCATTAAGGGTAAAAAATATGTTATGCTTCCTTTAGAGCTTTTGCATACGGCAAACCTATCGGATGAAAAACCAGAAAGACTTGTTCAAGCAGGTAAACTACGAACGAAGGTTACCATTGGAGAATATTCACTGCTGCAAGGGGAAAAGCTTTCGCTTGTTCTCCTCCTTGCAAAAGAGATCGATTTATACCCAATGAAGGAATCTGACTGGAAACGGCATCTTAATGTGAGCTTTGTCGAACAAGGCGATGTTCTCATTTCCTCTCTAAAGTGGATATTGCGTACCGTTATTGCCAAACAAAAAAGTAAAGAGCTCGGCTTTATAGGTCTTTTTACAGATGGTCGGGGTAACTATTGGTATTCGGTTTCAAGAGGCTTTACAACATCATTAAATGAAAGTTTATCGAGTTTAGAGAGCCTCATTGACGAATGCGCAGATAATGCTACTGAAGAGCAAATTGAAATAATTAATACGGTGTATAGAAAATTAAGTAATTTGTATCAGTGATATAATTACTAGGTACTAGTTACGAGTTACTAATCTGACGGATAGAGATATGGAAAATCTTATCCGCAAGAATCAATGCGATTACGCTGTTAATATGTCTTTGTTGGTTACGATGCTTTCTTTGTATAATGTGTCGGGGCAGATATCAATACAATTTGTTGGGTCTTGGACTTCTGAAATATCAAAAGCCAATGTTTTATTCATTATGGTACAAAGTCGTTTAAAATTATGAATATCTTTTATTTTTTCAAAAATTCCTTTCTCTTGTAAAATAAAAGAGCAATCATACACACGGATTTCACCATTATCGTAATAGAGATGTACTTTGTAGTCATCAGTTGGTAGTACTTGAAATAATCCAGGTCGTTCCATAATCTTTTCCTTCTTACACGAGGGGTTTTATTTTCTTAAATTCTTTACTTTCCCACATTTCTAAGAGTTCGGCTTTATGAAGCTCATACCATGCTAAAATTAAGCGTGCTTCTCTAGAGGGAAGAAACCCTTTTGTAATCACACCTTGAACAATATCAAATTGTGCTTCTTTACCTTTGTAGTCTATATGAAAATGCGGAGGGTTATGTTCATTAAAATACATAGTTATTATTAAACCTTCAAAGCGACATAATTCTGGCAAATCTAACTCCCCCTATACAATTCATATTAAATTATACTGAACTTTTTTTCAAAAGTAAAGTAAAAATTGTTTAAAAGTATCCCTTTAAAATAAACCAAATCTTAGGTCAAGCAGTTTTAGGCTGAAAAAATAATGTACAATTTATAATTTACAATGTACAATTATGTGGCGGGTAGAGATATGGGGGAAGAGTAATCGCAAGAATTACGCAAGAATTAATGGGATTACGTTTTGTGGGATTTTGATATTTTTTGCTGAGGAAAAGAGGCGAAGTTAATAATACAGCAAATTGTGTAATTTTCTTTTATAATTATTGACAAATATGTGTTACAAGGTGTACACTTAAAATATAAGATTGGGTGTACTATGATTTTTGAGTGGGACGAAGATAAAAATAGAATAAATCAAAAGAGACATGATGGAATTTCTTTTGAAATGGCTACACATATTTTTGCAGACCCAAACGTGTTAATTGTACCTGACCCAAATGTTAATGAAGATAGATGGAATGCAATTGGTTT
>CAYJFX010000085.1:0-8046 GCA_964369735.1 uncultured Treponemataceae bacterium | reverse complement strand
AGCAATCAGTTACACCAAGTGAATTTGATGCAATAATGAAAAAAATAAAAGCATATGCAGAACTTGAGGGGAAAACGCTATGAAAACATTTGGGTTTATAGGACTCGGTCTCATGGGAGGCTCCTATGCAAAGGCAATAAAAAACTGTGCTATTGCAGCGAGCCCCTTTATTGATGGCGGAGTAAAACTTCTTGCCTGCGATAAAGATGAAAAAACGCTTTTAGCTGCAAAGGCAGACGGTGTAATTGATGATGGCTTTTTACCCGATCAAGTGCCCTCTATGCTACAAGTTTGCGATGTTGTAATAATCTGCCTGTACCCAAAAATGACACTTGATTTTTTGATTACACACCAGAAGAGTTTTAAAACGGGAGCAATTGTTACCGATATTGCGGGAACTAAGGCAGGTTTAATTGATGGCTTAAAAAACTTTACTCGAGCTGACGTTGATTTCATTCCCGCCCACCCAATGGCAGGAAGTGAAAAAGAGGGTTACGGCCATTCTTCTGCCGATATCTTCAAAGGGCGAAACTACATCATACTTCCTTTAGAAAAATCAAAAAAGGAAAATGTTACCTTCTTAAAAAACCTTAGCCTTGCAATGGGCTTTAAACAGATTATTGAAACCGACGCAAAAAGTCATGACCATAAAATAGCATTTACTTCACAGCTTTGCCATGTTATAGCCTCTGCCCTTGTAGACAGTGCAGAAGACACAAATATAACAGCCTTTGGTGGTGGAAGTTACGAAGATTTAACACGCATTGCAATGATTAATGCTCCCCTATGGACAGAGCTTTTTATCGAAAACAAAGACGAGTTACTTGACCATATTGAAAAATTTGAATCATCGCTTTCAAATATAAAAAAACTGATAAAAGACTCTGATGAGAAAGGCATGAAACAAAGCTTACAAAAGGTACGCGAAAAACGCATTGAAATGAGCACAAAATAGCGCTTGTGTTTGCTGTAATCGAAATTATATAAACATTATTTCACTAACCCACAGGGCGTATTGCTATACGCCCTATTTTTCTCCCTATAAGTTTTTATCAAGAAAAATAAAACAATCACTAAGGGGCATAGGATGCGAATAGAAAAACCCTTGGATATATTCACTACCACATTTCGTAAAAAAATCTACTTGCTCTTTTGTTTCAACACCTTCAATAACAACCTTTCGCCCTGTGTGCCTAATAGCTTGTAATAAAAGTTTAAAAAACTCTTCATGCTCCTGTTTTTCTGAGGCTAGAAGAACTAAACTTCGGTCAATTTTAATAATTTCAACGGGAAGGTTCAAAAGCATACTGATATTTGAATAGTCTACCCCAAAGTCATCAACTTCAAACATAATTCCTTTTTCTTGCATTTCCCTCATTATACCAGTAATGAGACCAGCATCCCCGATTAAGGTTCTTTCCGTTATTTCTATTTTAATTTGCTTTGGTGAAATATTATACATTTCTAAAATAATCATAACTTTTGAAACAAGGTCATTTTCCAAAAACTGCGCATATGGAAAGTTAATTGAAATAGAATGCCCGTCTAGCTTTGAACCATATCTATTCATTAATGCTCGAAAATCCATACATACTTTTTCCAAAATCATATACGTCATATTTACAATTAAACCCGTTTCTTCAGCAAGGGGAATAAATTCATCAGGATATATGGTGCCTATTTCCTTTTTCATACGAACGAGTGCCTCAGCCCCCATGAAAGTTTTATCTTTTGTGGAATATATTGGCTGATAGTGCATTTCAAAGCCATCGTTATCGAGAGCATATTTTATCCGTTCTATTACGCTATTTCGCCTACCCATTTTTTCACAAATCGTTAAATCATGCATATAATTTGTTCTATACTTGCCATGCTTTAATGACGATATTGAATAATCAAGAGCTGAAACGAGTGATTGCGCCTCTTGACCAAAGTCGGGAAAATCTACTCGCGCATAGACAACATTAACTGACATTTCAAGAGTATTTTCTTCCCCTAAAAAAGGCCTATCAAAGCGCTCTGCGGCGATATGAATGAGTTCATCAATATTTTTTGTCTTTCGTTCAATTAGAACGGCAAACTCATCACCTCCATATCGGTAAACTTGATGTCCTTTAAAAACAGAACGAAGATGCTTTGCCACAGCTTCTAAAAGTTGATCACCACCAAAAAGACCGTAGCGCTCATTTACTCCTTTAATATTTCTAAGGCTGTATAAAACGAGAGAAAACGCATTTTGAGCATCTGAACTACATCTCTTTCGAGCAAAACTACGTACCTTTTTTTCTACATCATACGCAAGCCGGAGTCTGTTTGAAAGCCCTGTAAGGCTATCTGTTGCCTTTGTAACATTTTGTACGTACAAATATACAACCAAAACCCCCGCAACATTTGCTAATCCAGAGAGCAACAATTCAGAAAAATACAACTGTACAAAAGCAATTCCTGCCATTGCAATTACATTAGCGCAAAGAACAAAGCTTATCCCTTTGTTTGTTGTGTTCCTATTTTTTATTGCAAAATAAATAATAGCTCCAACATAAAAAAGAACAATAGGATACGGTAGTTGATACAAAGAGCCTCTTGTGTAACCATTTTCCTCGCTTATCGAAAACAAACCATGTGTTATATGATTGCCTAGAATAAAAACAAAGTAAAACACGTATGGGAGCAATAAGACCACTGTCGAAATTGAAAGAGTCCCTTTTAGGTGCTTATTTTTTTTAAGAGAACGCACATACAATAAACCCATGACAAGCGCAAAAGGTAGCGCCATATAGTATAAATCCATCATGAGCATTATGAGCCATATTGGAAACAGGGTAATATTTATTGTCATGTAGGTAGAAAGAATGGTGACTACAACAAGTACAAAGACAGCGCAAACAATACCCTTGAAAAACCTATTCCGCCTTGAATCAAGTTCTTTTTCCGAGAAAAGATTGAGTACTAATATTACAATTATAATAAGCGCTGCAATTTCTGCAGCATAATTGTATTGTATCAACTAAGGTCTCCTAATATGCCAAATCTTAAATGCACAGATTTTTAAACCCAATTTTTTTTATACAAAACTCTTGCTCCAAGTATTGTTACTAAAACACTTATTGGAATAAGCCCGCCAGAAATTCCGCTTGCAACACTTGGAGGCAAAATTAAAAAAAGTGCTAAAATAAATACAATTGGTAAAATAGAAATTTTTGGATTTTGTGAAATAAACATATACCCCAAAGCTCCAAAAAGGGCAGGAACCACATTTGTAAAAGCTGGAGCTAATGTTGGCGAAGATAATATTGGTGTTAGCGGAACAAGAGCCAACACCCCTATTACCAATATAAGATTTGTTACTAAGGCCGACGAGGCAACTGAAAGCACTGTTAAAATATCACCTTGCTCGCTTCCAGACTCCACGCCGCTTATTTCTAGTGCATTCATTGCACAAGGAATTTTTAAATTTGTTAGGTTCCCTGTTACAAATGCTAGGTGAGAAGCCCCTGGCCCTAACATGGGAGTATAGGTTAACGCCTCAATTACCCCAATTGGAATGTAGATAATGCCAACACGCAATATTCCAGACAAAACATAACTTGCATTTGGTAAAACGTCTAAATAAAATCCAATTATTACAGGGATAGAACATATAACTATTAATGAAAGAATTGACCACAAGCGGCCAACAACTTGTATGCTATCGTTAAAAGTTTTCATTAAATACCTCCAAAACCCAAAGCCTGGGAAATAATCATTGCAAAAATCATCCCCACTATCATACTAAGCGGAAGGGAAAACCCCTCCAAGCTTTTAGCCTTTAGTTTTTTTACCGTAACATCACATGCAAACATTACTAGAGCAGAAACAGCCATAACCGCAAGTGACAACCAGCCTTCTTGTGCATCAAGTCTCCAATCAATTATAGGTGTACCTAAAAACGTGCAAATCATCCCCATAAACATTGAAGCTACTACAAGGCGTCCCCACTTATTATCTTTTTGTTGCATAGTTCGAATGCCACTCGTATATTTTTTTAAGAAAAATATATTAAAAAGAAGCCCCGAAAGAATACATACAGTCATAACCGTTGCTATAGAAACAAATATTTCAGGTGTTATATATTCTAACAAAAGTGCTGGAAGGTTTGCAGAGCTCGCTGCTGCATCGGCTGCAATTAATTCATATTGAACCGCACCCACTACCGATAAGCGCATCCATGAAAGAGGTACCCCTAGCCCCCCTGCCATAGTAACAAGTCCCAATAAAATTGCTATAGATGGAACCACTGTAAAAATACAACTTGAGCGTATGACCTTTTTAATTACTTTTTTATCAATTCCTACTGCAATGGCAGCATTATAGGACCTTACCATAAAAAAGATTGAAAGTATCGTAATAAAAACTGCAATACTTCCCCCTAAAACATACATAAAGCCAGAGTTTGCCAAACTTGCCATGCATACCCCCATTTAATTCCTTATTAAATTTTGTAGTTATTTTTTTCTTATTTTGCATTTTTATTATACCACAAATTCATTTTCAATGATATACTATTATGTATAAAACTGTTTAGAGAATTATTTTGGAGGTACACATGAAACATTCTATAGCAACAGATAAGGCACCGGGAGCAATTGGCCCATATGCACAAGGGGTATACACGTCATCGCTCGTTTTCACTTCAGGACAACTTCCGATAGACCCCGCAACAGGCTCCTTTGCCGGTGACTCTATTCAAGAGCAAACAAAACAATCATTAAAAAATGTGCAAGCTGTTCTTGAAGCTGCGGGAAGTTCACTTGATAATGTAATTAAATCAACGGTTTTTTTAAGTGACATGAACAATTTTGGTGGCATGAATGAAGTGTATGCTGGATTTTTTAGCGAAGGAAAATTTCCTGCTCGTTCCTGTGTTGAGGTTGCACGGCTTCCAAAAGATGCCTTAGTTGAAATTGAAGTAATTGCAACTAAGTAGTGGGCTCTTTTGCACAAAAACCTTTACTCCCAGCTTCTCTTACCAGACACATTTTTTTGCAAGGTGAGAAGGGCTGTGGTAAAACAAGCCTTATTAAAGATATATTAGCACAACTTGATTCAAAAGTAACGGTTGGCGGATTTTTCTCTACATTTAATACGGTTTCAGATAAAGAAAAAACTCTACACCTTTCTTCTCTTAAAAAGGAAACCCATAATCACATCCGTCTTATGCATTGGCTAGATGGAGCCATAACCATATATCGTGAGGGATTTGAAACTCATGGAACACAAATATTGCAGGAAGCATGCTCTAAAGACTTAATAATAATGGATGAGCTTGGAAGATTTGAACAAAACTGCGAGAAGTTTAAGCACTCGGTATTTAAATGCCTTAATGAGATGACTCCAGTTTTAGGGGTAGTACAAATGCAAAGCCGGCCAACATGGTTGGACGATATAAAAAGCCACCCAAAAGTAACAATCGTACATATTGAAGAAGAAAATAGACTAGAGGTAAAACAAGCCATAATCGAACACTTGTGTAATACTCTGTTATAATAAAAATTTTTAATGTACTTTTTATAAAAAAAGCAGTGGCGCAAAAAATGCCCACTGCTATAAATTTCTATATTGCTTAGTCTACATAAAGAAGCGTGCAACAAATATTACAAAAAGAATCCAAGATACAATTGTAATGTTTTTTGCTTTTCCAGTAAAGATTTTTAATATAACATAGGCAATTAATCCCCATACGATACCTTCAGCAATTGAGTATGCAAATGGCATAACAACAATACAGATAAAGGCTGGAATACCTTCTGTTGGATCATTAAAATCAATTTTTGTAACAACCGCTATCATAAAGAACCCTACCATAATGAGCGCAGGTGCTGTTGCAGCACTTGGCACAAGCAAGAACAGAGGACTTAGGAAAAGGGCTAAAAAGAAAAGAATAGCTGTTGAAACAGAGGCAAGCCCAGTTCGACCACCTGCGGTAACGCCTGCAGTACTTTCTACATAACTTGTAACAGTCGAGGTACCGAGAGCTGCACCTACTGTTGTACCAATAGCATCAGCAAGAAGGGCTTGTTTTACACGTGGAATTTTTCCCTTACTATCTACAAGGCCTGCACGCGTTGTAACACCAACAAGAGTACCAACTGTATCGAAAATATCTACAAAAAAGAAAGTGAAGAATATTGTAAAGAATTTTAAAGTTGCAATTCCACCCCATTCAAATTCCATAAAGATAGGAGCTGCAGGAGTTGAGAACGGAGAAAATCCTTCTGGAACATTTGTAACACCAAACGGAATACCTACGATAGTTGTGATAAGAATACCAAGTAAAATTGCTCCTGGCACCTTTAATACATATAAAATTGCTGTAATGATAAGCCCAAGAACAGCAACAAGTGGAGCTCCAGAGAGTTTTGTAAAGGCTACAATTGTTCCTGCGTCTCCTACTACAAGGCCCGCATTTGCAAGCCCAATAAGGGTTATAAATAAACCAATACCAACCGCAACGGCTTTCTTTAAACTGTCTGGAATAGCATCAATAATTGCTTCTCGCACATTTAAAAAAGAAAGAAGTATAAAGACAATACCTTCTAAAAATACTGCCGTTAAAGCCAGTTGATAAGACTCGCCCATACCAAGAACTACAGTAAAAGTAAAGAATGCATTTAAGCCCATTCCAGGAGCTAAGGCAACAGGTAAATTAGCCGCAAAGGCCATAATCAAAGTTGCAATACAAGCAGACAATGCAGTTGCTGTAAATACGCCACCTGCATCCATTCCCGTGGCTGATAACATTCCAGGGTTAACCGCAAGAATATATGCCATTGCTAAAAACGTTGTTGCACCTGCTAAAATCTCTCTTTTAGTTGTTGTGCCACGCTCTTGTAGTTTAAAGAGTTTTTCCATACTCCCTCCAATAAAAATAGTATACTATAATTTTAGCATAGCATTGGCAGGGATGCAAGGGTTATTTTATATTAATATGGAGTAAAACCTAATAATAATTCTTCTAGTTTCAATGGATCTTTATAGTCAAAAACTACCGTTGCAAATCTATCCCCACGTTGGCTCAATAAGACTGTTTGATACACCGTTACACCTTCAATATTTATTGTTGCTGTTAACTCTAGATAGTAAGAATTTCCTAAAAGAATTGCAGCATACTCATTGAAAACAACATCTCTCCCGTGCGTTAGCGCTAGTTCCATTCTCAATATTTCAATATATTGCTCGACCGTTAAGTCATCAGCAAAAATCTTTTCGCTTAACACTTCCAGTCTTGTTTCTCCGTCTCCTGACTTTGCCAAAACTTCATACGCTATTTGCATTTTTGTGTAGTCCACAAGCTCTGCTTCTGGGCCATCAAAATTCATTGATTGAAATGCGTTGATTTCTTGTAAATCTGCTTCAGAGGTTAAAAACATCCCTTGGGTAGGCTTGTAGCGAAAACCAAACCACTCACTTGAAAATTCGTTTGCCCTCCACTCTCCTTGTGCATAGGCTATCTCTTGCTCTACAAGCAGCAAACCTTCTTCAAAGCTTATTTCTTCTGGTAGTTCTTCAACAGTTTCACATGAGTAAAAAGCAAGTAGTATAAATAACAGAACAACTATTTTTTTCAAAGCAATACCTCGTTACATAAATTATCAGTTATGTTTGCTGTTTTGTCAAGGTTTTATAAAACAAAGATTCCAAATACAGCCCCAAGGACAATATATGTAATTACAGGAAGCTTTGTTTTAAAAAGCAACATCACCATTGCAAGCCAGGCTATAATCCTTGGTATGTCAATTACGGAAGCCCACGAATAGTCACTTGTTTGTGGTATAATTATTACCGAAATTAAAAGCACATTACAGGCAGCAACCCACACAAGCCCCGTGGCAGCAGGGCGCAATACACTAAAAAGTGTTTTTACAAGTGGTTTTTCTTGAATAGAGCCAAAAAATCGGGCTATTATCATAATAACAATGAGTGACGGAGCAACGGTACCTGCAGTTGTAAGAATTCCACCCCAAACTCCATGCATTTCATAACCAAGATATGTTGCCATGTTTATGC
>CAYJFX010000084.1:0-8070 GCA_964369735.1 uncultured Treponemataceae bacterium | reverse complement strand
GATTTCTAAATTGCACATAATAATTTTTTTTATCACTTCGCTTATAAACATAAAAATCACGCATAAAACAACCTTTCTGTACTTTCTTCTGTACCCTAAAAAAATGTATATTTATGCTTTTTTTATTTTAAAACAAAAAAAGCTAAATCATTACTATGTAATGATTTAGCTTTATACTTTATTTGCCTCCAACACGATTCGAACGTGCGACCTGCGGATTCGAAGTCCGACGCTCTATCCAGCTGAGCTACAGAGGCAAAACCGTTGCTCCTTTCAAACAACGACAATTTATAATAGCGTATTTTTAATATTTTGTCAATCAAATGAAAAAATATACTACGATAAGTCTTTTGATAACCAATGCTTCTCAAACTCACTAAGTGGGAGTGGCTTACTATAATAATAGCCTTGTGCCATGTCGCAACCAATATTTTTCAAAAATTCTACCTGAGCGCTTGTTTCAACACCCTCAGCAACAGTTGGCATTCCTAGTCTATGGGCCATCTGCGCAATATTTTCAACAATAATGGCAGCTCTTTCTGCTTTTTCTGTTTTCGTAAAGAAACTCCTATCGAGTTTAAGAACATCAACGGGCAAACTGTGAAGAAGGCCTAGTGAAGAATAGCCTGTTCCAAAGTCATCCATGGAAAGTGAAAAACCTCTATCATGCAATTCCGCTAAAATCTTTCTAAGAAGGTCCTCATTTTCAAAAAATATACCTTCAGTTAGCTCTATTTCTATTAAGTGATTATCGATACCATATTTTTTAGCCATGTCATCAATCTTTTTTGCAAAATCTGGAATATCAAGGTGTCGCCTTGAAAAATTCACTGATATAGGAATGCAGGTGTAGCCTTCATCTTTCCACTTAACAAGAGTCTCACATACTTTTTCGAGCATGTACATATCTAAGTTGACAATAAAGCCATTGTTTTCAAATAATGGGATAAAATCATTCGGGAAAATCATGTTTCCATCTTGTTCTTTCCAACGAACCAAGGCTTCTGCCCCCACTGCAGAACCATCTTTTAATTGACACTTTGGTTGCAAGTACATAAGGAATTCTTTATGTAATAGTGCTGCTTCTTGCTTGTTTGTTATTTCCGTTGAGTGGATGAGCCTAGTAGTAAAATCATCACTGTAATCAAAGATACCTTCTTTTTTAGCATTTTTACCATTGCTATGAGCAAGTAAAACTTTATTGATTATACTATTTATATTTTCATTATTATCTTTTATGGCATAACGCCCATATCTGTATGTAATCTTGTGATTTTTAATCTCAGGAACCATCGAACGAAAAAGTGCTTCATACGTATGGCGTGTAGATTCTAAATCCTTAAAAAAATCATAAGTATGAAAAAGCAAAAAGTCATCTCGGCCAATTCGGCACTGGATAAAAAGTTTATCTTTTACACTCCGTCCCGTATCGGCTATTGCTTTTAATACCTTATCACCTGTTGAAAAATCATAAAAGTCATTTATTGTTTTAAAATTTACAATATCTAGGTTTATTATGGTAAATTTTTCACTTGGATTTTTCTTAAGTATAGACTCAACTTCAATTTTAAATTTTGTTAAATTTGGTATCCCTGTTAAGGAATCGTAATATGCTGCATTTTTAATCGCCTTTACACTTGAACTCCTAAGAAACAAAAAGAGAAAAACAGAAAGAATAATACCCAATAATAGCTTCGTGTTAAAAGAATTCATTTCATCAACAATTACAGAAACTTCTTCGTTAAGGACTTCATCGGGAATTGCCAATACAACTGACCAACCAGTAAATGGAAGCGGCCTATACTCTATAATACGTGTTTCATCCCCAATATTAAAAGTAAAATTACCCGTGTCTCCAATAATGATACTATCAATTATTGATTGTGCGTCCTCTCCATCTGTATATTCTGCACGCCGCAAAGTATCAAATAGATTTTCTGCAGAAATAAAATGATCATTTTCTGTACGAGCAATAATTGTGCCACTATCATCTACAATAAATGCGTACCCATCATTATCAAATGATGGGTGTAATAATTCATCTAAATAGGAAGTTGAAAACTCAGCAACAACAAGACCTACAATTTTACCAAATTCATAAATTGGAGTCGCTAGCAACACGACCATATCATCAGAGTAATACGATTTTTGTGGCAACGACATTAGTGTTTTTCCTAACAATACATCATCAAAAAAAATGTTTGAACCAAAGCGTACCTCTTGTCCATTCGAAACAATACCCTCTTTTTTTTCATCAAGTATCGTAATATTCTCAAAATTATAATAGCTTTCGATAACATTTAAATAATCAAGAACATCTTTTCTATCGTAGCCTAAAACAATGAGTGAATATGCAATACTCTTTATAGAGGCTATGTCTGCACTAATTTTTGCACCTAAGCTAAACTGTTGTTGTGACGCAATTTCACTCAGTGTTGTCAATGTAGTTTGGGTAAGTCTGCTGCCAACTCTTGCATTAAAAAAATACGCACTATATAATAAGTATACAGCTGTAAAAACAGAGGCAACGACAACAATAAAACGCCTTTTGCTTTGAGTCATTTTTATAGATTCTTGTTGTTTCTTACTGCCTTTTTTATTCATTATTATATATATCTTACTAATATACAAGCACTTCGTCAAGAACACAAAGCACAGGGTTTGCTAAAAAGTTTTTCTTAAAATAACCTTAAAAAAAGAAAAAAAAGTATTGAAAAAAAAACATAAAATCATTACAATACCGTATGTTAAATACATTTAAGAATGCCCCCGGCGAAATCGGTGGGCGCCGCGCCGTTGTACCGGCTCTTATCATTGTTGCGATAGCATTGATTGCTTCTAATTTTTTGCCAGATAACCCAGCTGATTTAGGCATAGCAGTATGTATACCTGCAATCTTCTTAATTGTGTATATATTTGCAACTAAGAGGATTATTGAAGCCCTTGCGCTTGCTTCTGCAGTTGGCCTTATTATGACAACTGGTAGTGGAGTATTAAGTGATTTTAGCACTGTATTGTTAGAAACAATGATGTCAGAAGATATCGCTTGGCTCATAATTGTATGCGGACTCATGGGAAGTATAATATCACTCATAGAAAGAGCAGGTGGGTCCTTTGCATTTGGAAATTGGATTTCAAAATATGCAAAAACACGAAAATCATCTTTACTGTGGACATGGGTACTTGGAATTGTTGTTTTTATTGATGATTACCTAAACTCATTGACCGTCGCAACATGCATGTCACCGTTAACCGATAAGCATAAAGTTCCTCGAGAAATGCTCGCATATGTTGTGGATTCAACTGCTGCACCGCTTTGTGTAATAATTCCAATTTCAACTTGGGCAGTTTTTGCCTCACGCCTTTTTGAAGCTAATGGCTGGGCACCTGCAGGCGAAGGAATGTTATACTTTGTAAAAACTATTCCATATAATTTTTACGGATGGATTGCAGCCCTTATTGTACCGCTAGTAATTCTTGGCTTGGTTCCTCCTCTAGGAAATATGAAAAAAGCAGAGCAGCGCGTTAAAGATGGAGGACCACTTGCCCCACCTGATTCCGAAAAAATTGATATCCGTGGTGGAAATAATGCAGTTGAACACCCTAACAAACCTAAAACAAGAAACTTTTTTGTACCAATTATTGTCCTAGTTGTCTCTACTTTAGTTTTTGATGTAGATATGCAAATGGGTGTCCTTTTTACATTGGCGTTTATGTTTGTATTTTACTTAGTCCAAAATATTATGACTGCAGATGAATTTACAGATATTGCTATAAAAGGCTTTCAAAATATGCTTTTACCCCTTATGCTTATGGTGTTAGCATTTGTTTTTGCCGCAATGAATGAAAGAATAGGCTTTACTTCCTATATCATCGAATCGGTTCTACCAATTATGACACCGGAATTAATGCCATTTTTTATTTTTATTATATTATCCGCTACTGAGTTCATAACAGGAACAAACTGGGGAATGTACATCATTGCCCTTCCAATAACAATACCACTAGCTATGGGACTTGATGCAAATGTAACACTTGTTGTTGCATCAGTTCTGTCTGCGGGTGTATTTGGCAGTCATATTTGTTTTTACTCTGATGCTACAGTATTATCGTCTGCGGCCTCAGGTTGCAACAATTTTGACCATGCAGCAACACAAGCTCCGTATGGAATTCTTGCAGCTATTATAAGCGCGCTCCTATTCTTAGCTGCGGGTTATATCTTTTAAGACAAAAAATTTATAAATAAAAGGATTATCACATGGCAATTGAACTTTCTTATGTACTCATTACTCCTCACAGTATCGTTAAGTCAAGAACTGGCGGTATAATTGCACGCATTCTATCACGAACAGATGTAGAATTAGTAAGTGCTCAAATATTTGCACCAGAAGAAAGCCTGGTACGTGAATTTGCTGACTCTGTAAATGACCATGAGCTTTATGGCTTACCAGAAAAAAAAGCCCAGCTTTTTAAAGACTATATTCTTGAAAATTTAATGCCCTCTGATGGAAGAAGGCACAGAACCATGCTTTTACTTTTCAAAGGTGAAGATGCTCGAGAAAAAATATACAAAATCTGTGGAGGCCTTTATGAGGTTCGATATATAGACCATGGCGAAACAGCTGGTGAAACAGTACGTGATACCTATGCGGATATAATATGGGCAGACGCAGATAAAACAGTTGTAAAATACTTTGAGCCTGCTGTTATTGTAGCAAGAACAAAAGAGAGTATTGCATTTACATTAAAAATGTTCAGTAAATACCTAAAAACTCAGCCAAACATCGTTGAAAATATGAAGCACATAAATCCTGTCAACATAGAAAGAACACTTGTTATAATAAAACCTGATAACTGGAATTATGCATCCTCAAGGCCTGGGTCAATAATCGATATGTTTTCAAGGACAGGCTTAAGAATAATAGGCTGTAAGATGTTTAGGATGTCTGTGGCACAAGCATTAGAATTTTACGGTCCAGTAAAAGATGTTCTTATTGAAAAATTATCAGAGTCAATTGGAGAAAAGGCAATTAAAAGCCTTGAAAAGCAATTTGACTTTCATATGACAAGCGAAACAAGAAAAATAATTTGTAATAGCTTTGGCAAAGACTTTGCTATTGACCAATTTGAAAGCATTGTAGAGTTTATGTCGGGTACAAAGCCATCTCACTGTCTAGAGAGCGAGTTAGACGACCCAGGAAAGGTAAAGTGTATGGTCCTCATATATGAGGGAGAAAATGCTGTAGATCGAATACGACAAGTGCTAGGAGCAACTGATCCTACCAAAGCTGAAGGCGGTACAATTAGAAAAGAATTTGGCTCGAATGTTATGGTTAACTCAGCACATGCTTCGGATTCAGCAGAAAATGCAAAGCGTGAAATGGGCATAATAAAAGTAGATGAAAACACTCTCTCACTAAGAATTGATGAGTTTTTTGAAGAATACGGTGAAAATTAGAAAAAAATCATAATGTAACATTAAGCTCCGACACTAGTATTCCAGGAAGCAGGCTGCTACCAACTTCTCTTCGTTCATAAGTAGAAGTTTCTGAATACATGTGTTGCTGCTTAGTTATGGCTTCAAGTTTTTCTCCCAGCAAATTATAAAGCGAATCATCCCACCTCATATCTTTTATAGGTGCAACAATGCAACCATCTTCAACCCACATGCATGAAAAGCGTGTCATTCCCGTAATACGGGCATTTTGAACGTCACTCCAATTGAGATAATGAAAATTAGAAACGTAAATACCAGTCCCAAGAGCTTTCAGGATATCCTCTTCAGCAAGCTCCCCTCCATCAATACATAATGATCTTACACCTTCATCCTCATCGGCCCCATTCGATACCATGTTATACTCTTGTGCTGTTCGTGAGCTAACAATTGTATTTTTAAGTTTGCCTTTTTTAATTAATACAATGGTTTCTGGTGCGACTTCTCCCATATCATTAAAACGAGGTTCCCCTCCTAGACTAAAGTCCTGTTTGATTGTTATTTTAGGTGAGAATTTTTCTCTATTTTCGCGAAGTCCAATAAAAGCGCTTTCCCCTTGCCTAAAGCCCTTTTCACCAAGCCCATTCCACGAAAAGAAATCGACAAACTCATGTAAAGCATCTGCACTTATAAAGGCACGATACTTTCCACCATCTAACACCTTTTGTTCATTCGATAATGCTGGCAATGATTTTCGAGCAGAAGCTACCTTTGCAAGATAATCTTCTGTACTCCAGTATCTACCAGAATAGCAGGATTTTACGGCCCTTCCATTTTCCAGCCATACTGAAAAATCGAGTACAAAGTTTTGGGTTTCAAACCAATGTTTTGCACCTTTTGAGTTTGAGCTGGCCCTATAAATTGAGCCTTGTGAAAAAAGACCTGTAAAATCAAGGTCTTGTACCGGAGTTAATATTGTACTCACAATATCTTCCTGGCGCAATAAGACACCTTCATAAGTCGACTCTGATGTTTCACTAGAACTTGGCAATGCATAGTAAGGGTCCTTAGGCAAAAAATTACACTGTGCTCGAGCATCGAGAAGAGCCTTTTCAAGAAGAACTTTATCTTTTGCTTCATCGATGCATAAGGTGAATGAAATAGAAAATGTTTTTTCATCCTTCCACATAATTATTGAGGCCTCTAACTGCTCTACGCTTCCTATTTGACGTACTTTAGCATTATTAAATCGCATAAAAGAGCTTTCTTCACCTGAATATTTAAAAGCAAGATCTTCACCTTTTTCTAAAAGCGAAAAAATATAGTCCGATAGCGCATAAAAGTGTGTCTTAAAGTCAAATGTATTATGTGTCATTTTCCACCTCCAAATATATCAACATCTCTAAATGCACACACAGGGCTGGCGTGCCCAACAAAAATCACCTGATTAGGCTCACCCTTTCCACAGTTTGGTGTACCAAAGGCTTTAAATGTTGATTCATTGCCCACCATAGCCAAACTACGCCAAAAGCTCGAAGAGATACCCCTGTAATTTGGGTCACGCACCGTTTTAGTAATGCTACCATTTTCTATTAATTGACCATACTCACACCCAAACTGAAATTTATTTCGATAATCATCTATTGACCATGAGCGATTTGTATGCATAAGAATACCTTTTTCTGTGTTTTTAATAATATCTTCAAATGTTGATGTTCCACTTTCAATATTAAGGTTTGCCATTCTATCAATGGGAGCCCTATTCCACGAAGTAGCCCTTTGGCATGCAACACCTTTTATGCCAGAGCGCTTTTGACTTTCTAAACTTCCAAGACCTCTCAATAGCTTTCCATCCTTTATTAGATATTCTTTGTTCGCCTCACTTCCTATTTCATCAACGCCGTAACTAGCAAGCTCACCTTCAATTGTTGGATCAAAAGTAACATTTAATAGTTCAGATCCATATTGAAATGATCCAAAGTCCGAAAGTTTTATAAAGCTACTACCCGCATAATTTCGCTCATCGCCGAGTATCCTATCTATTTCAAGAGGGTGCCCAATGCTTTCATGAATTTGTAACATAAGCTGGTCGGGCATTAAAACAAGTGTTCTTGTGTCGTTTGGGCAAGACTCAGCACTTAGAAGCTCGATAGCTTCACTACCGACTTTTTGAGCTTCTGCTATAAGGCTCTCAGTACTAATTAGTTCAAATCCGCCTTGTCTGGTTAAGCCCCTCGGACCATTCGCACTTCTTATTTGTACAAGTTCATTCTTTTGTGCTATAGCTTGCAGACTGTGTCCTATATAATGCAAATGCTGTTCACAGTGTGCACCATTGCTTGATACAATTTCAAAATCATAGGTTCCTGCTTCAATCATCGAGTGAGTTTGTATTATTTCACTACCCTGCTTTAGTGCCTCACAAGATTTAATAAGCATTTCAAAAATAACATCAGAAGGTATAGGATTTGTGTTTTTACGTTTAGTTTCATAGGTGAGCTGAGTGGGAGGGCGAATGTCTTTTGAAAAACTACATACTGTATTACTAACGCTGTGCATTGCAAAATTCAGTGCTGAAATTGTTGCCTTTTTTATTCCAGCAGACGACAAGTCACATGTTCCTGCATAGCCAAAGC
>CAYJFX010000083.1:0-8162 GCA_964369735.1 uncultured Treponemataceae bacterium | reverse complement strand
AGTTTCTAAAGGTGGAAAAGAAAATGGAAGCAGCACAAGTAATAGAAAAATATCCGTATTTGCAAAAAGCGTATGATAAAATACAAGAATTGAGTAGAGATCCTGCAAACAATGTAGAGTACACAGAGCGCCTTATTTCGTATTTTGATGAAATAGGGCGTCTTACCGAGGCTGAAAGACGTATGGAAGAAGGTTTTGAAAAAGGCCTTGAGAAGGGTATGGAGAAAGGCGCGCACGAAAATGCTCTCGAAAATGCAAAAAGAGCTTTAGAAAAAGGACTTGATACACAAACTATTGCAGATATTACTGGACTCACAGAACAAGAAATAATGGCAATTAATTAAGAATTGGTTGTTACTCTTCTAGCACTTTTATTCACCGAGGGATTTTTTTGCAAAAGCAAGAAGGTTACTTGGTGTTTTTGTGTGTGGGAAAGTCTTGTAATAAATATAAAGGTAGAAATCTGTGTAATGAGTGGTTGAATAATGACCAGTCTCGGTGGCAAATCGAAAAAGAAAAAGCATCCTTTACATCCTGCTCATCAGCGGCTAAACAATGACCAATCTCGGTGGCACAGCAAAGAAGGATATTCTTCACGCGAACAGATATGCGGTAAATCAGAATGACAGGCTTGTGGTAGACGCGACAATAAAAATCCCATACATCCTGCTCATCAGCGGCTAACCCTAAAAAAATCTCCAAAAACTCTCAAATTTTCTATTTTTTCTCACATAAAACACTATAACTATAGTATAAGAATTTTTCCTTGCAAATCGTCCTATGCGCGGTTGAAAAATTTGCAAAAGTGAGATAAAATTATGGTAAGAAAAGAGCTATCAAGAACAAATGATTATTTTGCACTCTACAGATTCAGAGACAATTGTAGACGTAAAAGCTACAACAAATACTGGTGAAAAGGTAATCGTTGAAGTGCAGGTAAAAGGGTAAAAAAGCTATCGCCAGTAATAAGCATAAACTTGCTTAATTTTACCTTATTTGAATGGATAGAGCTAGCCCATACATCGCATAAGATATGTTGTGTAGAAACAGGAGAGGTTAGCTCTGAGCAATTGCTAATGCACTTTTTAGAGCTACCAAAGGCGCTAAAGGGTGTAAAAGAAAAAGACTTAGATACATGGTACGCTTCTTTGGCTCAAACGATTTTGAAAAGGAAAAAGAAATGATTGCAAAAAAAGGTGAAGTATTTGAAATGGCTGTAGAAGATTATGAATCCTTTAGAGCAAATGAAGACTTAGTTTCAGAATACGAAAAGCGAGAAACCTTTTTATTAGGGCAACAGCTTATGCTTGATGAAGCTACTGAAATTGGAATTAAAAAAGGTGCGCGTGCAGCAAAACTTGAAGTTGCAAAAAGTCTTTTAGAGAATGGTATGAGCATTTGTGACGTGGCTACACATACAGGAATCACTGAAGACGAAATTAGGGCAATTCATAATTAGTACAGATAAAAGCTCGGTATGACACGTAGCCCTTGCAAGGGGCTACTATTAAAGAAAGGGGATAATTTATCATGTCAAATTCTTTTGCAAAAGATACCTCAAATAGAACTCTTACAGAATGGATACAAGGCCTCTTGGTGTTAGTAATAGGTTTAAATATAGCTCATTTAGGTGTGACACTTTTTTTACTTTCATCTCTTGGGTCAGACCCCTTTACGGTTTTTGTTCAAGGAGTGTCGCATACCGTTGGTTTATCTATTGGTACTACACATGTTATTATGCTTTGTGTCATTACCGCCGTGCTTTTTTTTACTACGAAAAATTATGTGAAGGCTGGAACCATTGTGTGTGCTTTTTTAGGCGGGTGGATAATTGACTTTTTCTTATGGGTGCTTGGAGACTTTATTACAATTGATTCTACACTTTGGGTTCGCTATGGAGCTCTTCTTGGGGGATGTGTTATTTTGAGTCTTGGCATGTCTATTGTTATAAAAAGCAATTCAGGAACAGGGCCAAATGATTTAATTGCTATAGTTTTTACAGATATACTTTTAAAAAAGAGGATCGTTCAGTTTCGTACGGTGAGAATATCGGTTGATGTTGTATTTGCGGCTCTTGGATTTGTGCTTGGTGGTATTATAGGCGTTGGCACTCTTGCAGCTGCATTTTTAATTGGCCCAATTGTACAGTTCTTTTTGCCGCGTTGTGAAAAGTTACTTTTAAAAATCTTCCCATCTCTCTAGGTAGTGCTTTCTCTTATTCTGCATCAGGTGCAGGAGCTTGTTCATTATTTTGATTTTCACTTTGCACTTTTTCAGCAGGTTCATGGCTTTTTGCATAGTGTAAAAATAGCTCCTTTTGATTTTTTCGAAGTGGCGCAGAAAAAGAAGGCTCTCCATCTTCTGTTTCAGTTCTATAAGGAACAAGAATTTTTTCTCTATATGCAAGGGAATCTTTGTCATTAATCCACCAGTCAAGGACTCTAAGGGCATGAAGTGTATATTTCATCAAATTAAGATTTGTTTTAAGCTCAGCATTATCGCCACCTAAAAGAACGTTTAACCTATAGGCTATATGGTTTTCTACATCAAAGCGGTACTGTGCATTAAAATTGGCACCCTTTTCATGCCCCTCTACCTTTACATTCTTTATAAGTCCTTCAAAAATATCCGCAATTTGACTTACACGCAAGGGAAGAGATTTATATGTTGAATCATGCGCAGGGCGCTCAAGGAATACTATTTCAAATGAAAGGTGCGGATGAAATAAGTACTTCATTTGCCATAGCCATGCAGAAAGTTGCTTTTTTGCATACTTTGACTTTTTAAAATCATTTTGTGCGTAAATACGGTTTACATAATCTCGAAGTTCTGGGCAAAGAGTTTTGTTGAACATAATTTCCCTATACTGGGACCACTCGGCAATTATTTTTTGTAAACTATCATCGGTAAGAATATAGTCTGCATGGGCGGGGTTTTCTGGGTCAATATTGAATATAATATTTCTACAGCCTTGAAAAAAATCTTCTATTATTCGTAATAATACTATTGTAATTTGTAATGGGTTTGAAGGGGACAATACATTAAAGCCATCTCTAAATTGATATAAGGGCTGAAAGTAGGGATACATGTCTGGTTTTTTTTCCAAATCGTTCCATCCTGCATTTGGAAAAAGGTTGTTAAGGACATTAAGAGAACCCATAATAGACTGTGGTATGTCATGCTTATTTTCGGTTGCATCCTGTACTACTGGTTCGGGGGTGGTAGCCTTCACTGGCTCTTCTTTTTCTTTAGTTTCTTTTTTTGGCAGCACTAGGTCAAATTTTGTTATTCCCAAAAAAGGTAAAATTTTGGATATGTTTTGGCTATAAAAATCTGGGTAGCCGAAGCATTGTGCGCTTGTCATTCTCATAAGGAGGGGGTAGGTTTCATGGATTATTTTACTAAAAATATAAATCCAGTCGGCGGTTGCCTGTTTTGCATGGGATAAGTTTTGAGCCTTATTTGGTGCATTTGGCTTTGTTGCTGCCATATAAAGCTTTTTTATAGCCTCGGCCATTTTAGATTCACCCAAAAAATAAAATCTCATAAGGTGTTTAAATAATTCCTTTGTTACAGGAATTGCATCTTCCATAATAGGATCGGAGGTGCTTGCTAATGTTCGAGATGTTTCAGTTAAGAGCATCGTATTCCACTCATAGATATATCGAAGAGTTTTAAAATATGGGTCATCAGAGCTTGTTATTTTTTGCTTATAATCACCTGATGTGGCATCCATGAGGCTTTTCATAGAAAAAATAAATGAATCGATGCGCTTTACATGCACTGGTAGTTTCATTTTTACAAAGGGTATAGATAGATCGTCGGGGCTTGCTTTTCCAAAGCTTGCTAGTAATTTAAAAAAACTTGGTTTTTTGGATATTTTGTAGGTTGGCGATGTTAATAATTTATAAAAGGCTTTTCTTTCTTGTGGTGACAAAAAAGGGATAGAGCGTCTTTGGATAAATGGGCGTTGCTCTTGTTCTTCTCTTTGTCGCTGTAATTCTTCTTCAGATAGAGGTTTTGTTGGTATGTATTGACGCTTTTTGTTTGTTAGCGTTCTTGAAATTTCTCCAGATGAAGGGTTCGCTTTTTCAAAACCAACTTCTCCTCCTAAAAGGTCTGCCATTCGCTGTGATTCGGATGGGTCCAATTCTCCGAGATTTTTTCTTACTTTGTCTAATTCACCCGGTTCATAGCGGGCAACTGTTTTTTTACTCATAGTTAAATTCGCAAGTGTTGTTTTTTTGCAACTGTGGAAAAATCTTTTAGTTGAAATTTTTCACCGTCTTTATTGAAAATATTTCCCTCGCAGGAACCAAAAAGTGTGTGATACTGAGCCCTCAATATCACTATGCTATTTTTTCTAACTGTGTCTGCAGTAGGAAAAAAAGATAAATCAATCATGCTTTCGGTGTCTTGAATATACCATTTTCCTAAAACTCCTCTTGGGTGTGTAATTGTTACAGGAGGAAGTGGAGTGGCAACACCATCAATAAAAAGGATGTTTTCATTGTATGTATCGGCATCGACAGGGTCTTGATTTGAAATATACAAGTTAAATTGTATGTGTTTTTCGTTTACCATTCCTTGGGCCGTAATCGAGTGACAATGGGTTCTTAGTCTATAAAAGGCCCTTCTCACTGTAAAAAAGCCTAATCCATTTGATCCAAATGGGCTTGCAGTGAGGACAGAAGATTCTGCAGAAATAGTGCCTTCAATAGAAAGAGCCAAATGATGCACCGCTGCACAGCGCCTAAGAGTGGGGGAGGGAACAACAGACACATGTGTACCATGCTCTTTGTGTGATATATCTGCAGAAAAGGCAAAGTGTAAATCGGGCCTGCTTTTATCATGCTTTAATCTACATGCAATGGTAAACAATCCTTTATCATAATCCCACTTAATGAGAATAAAGCGGTTTTTTTTATGAGACCTGCACACCCCTTTGTGGGCGGTTACAGGGATTGTTCTCCTTCGCAATATAACGGTTCTATAGGATAGCTTTTTATTTGTTTGTAAATCAATGACATTTACCTCAGCAAATGCAAAATACCGTGCGTCCATAACCTCAACAGTCCCAACATAGGTATCTATTACAAATGAAAAACAAAGATTTGATCGTATTCTCGTTTTTGTTAAAAAATTTGGCAATGGCATGAGGCTAAATGGTTGTTTAAGCCTTTGTATAGAAAGTTTTTGGGGAGGAAAGCTATAATCTCCAAACGCCGCTTTTCCATTTTCTACGATTTTTTTTAGGCGGGTTTGTTATTTTTCTTGTGTACTCTGCCATAAGTATCTCTATTATACAATAAAAAAGTAAAAAAATAAAGACTTTTGTAAGTCATATTTTTCACTTCTAATATCCAAT
This sequence comes from uncultured Treponemataceae bacterium, assembly GCA_964369735.1. Lineage (GTDB taxonomy): Bacteria > Spirochaetota > Spirochaetia > Treponematales > Treponemataceae > CAYJFX01. Next base: position 2,794 of record CAYJFX010000083.1, on the reverse strand, counting down.
TATATCGAGGCTTTCATTTGAGGATTGTTGTAAGGAGGAATTTTCTTCTGCCTCTACACGAATAAATACTTGGTTGGGCAGGCAGGCAGAAAAGTGAGCGTTTGATGATACTGGGTGAGAAAGCACACAGAGCTGGTTGTCGCATGGAGAGCTTTCAAAAAAGGCTTCTCCGTTTTGAATTTTAATGTGAGAAATGCCAAGAGGGCCATCGACCCCCAAATCGGTGTCTGAGTTTAAGGGATATATCCATTCTCCTTCAAGAGAATAAATGATGAGATTTGCACCTGGTGTTTGGTTAAAAAGTGTTGCCCATAGAGAAAGTGCAACCAAAATAAGGGCAATACATACAATAAGATAATCAAGAGGCTTTAAGAGATTTTTTTTTATACCGCTCACATAGTAAGTGTACACTTATTTTTAAACTAAGGCAATGGGGCTAGTTGCACGATATTTTAAAAATACATCTAAATAGGTAAAAAAACATTGCTTTAAATATTTTTTCAGTGTATACTGTACGTATGAAACCGAACATGGAAGACTATTTTCCAGTATGGAAAAAACTTGATCCGAAGCATCAAAAAACACTTTTAGAAGCAGCAACGTTTATGAGTTCTCCAAAGGGAACCCTTCTTCATAATGGGGATGCAGATTGTATTGGTATTATGCTTGTGTATGAAGGTCAGTTACGAGTATATATGATGTCGGAAGAAGGTAAAGAAGTTTCATTGTATAGAATTTTTCAACGTGACATGTGCTTGTTTTCAGCTTCATGCATGATGGATAGTATACAATTTGAAACCTTTGTAGAAGCAGATAAAAACACTTCATTTTGGCTTATTCCCGCCTTTGTTTATAGAAAAGTTATGGATGAGTCGGCGGTTCTTGCAAATTATACCAATGATTTGATGGCGTCTCGCTTTACCGATGTAATGTGGCTTATGGAACAAATTATTTTTAAGAGCATGGATGAAAGATTGGCAGATTTTCTTTTGTCTGAAAAAACACTTGAAGGAAGTAATTCGATAAGTATTACACACGAAAAAATTGCCCAGCATCTTGGTAGTGCACGAGAAGTTGTTACAAGACTTTTAAAATATTTTCAGGAAGAGGGAGCCGTTGGTTTAAGTCGAGGGGGAATTACAATTCTTGATGAATCAAAGTTAGAAAAGAGGATTGCTCGCTTAGCATAAGTGTTGCGATTAACATAATAAACCCCGAAGCCTCACAGGAGTCGGGGTTTTATTTTTTTAGCTTAAAAGTGCTAAAATTCCGGCTTTATCTTTTGCACCAACAGCTTGCTTTGCAATTTTTCCATCTACAAATAATGCAAGGGTAGGAATACTCATAATACCGTATTCAGCTGCAAGATCGCCTTGCTCATCAACATTTACTTTGCCGATTTTTTTATCAGTTACTTCATTTGCAATTTCTTCAATAATGGGTCCAACCATTTTACATGGACCACACCAAGGTGCCCAAAAATCTACCAATACTGGTTTGTCGGCTTTAATAACTTCTTGCTCGAAATTGTCTTTAGTTAATACCAATGCTGCCATAAAAATCTCCTAATAGTTAAAATAATTTCTAATATAATAATAACACTCTTTGTAAAAAAAAACAGTGAGAAAGTTACATTATTTTTTGAAAAAAACGTACAAGTGTTGGATTTTTTAAGACTATTTTAAGGAAGGTGTTGTATTATTAATTAAATAACAAAGCAATTGTTATCCACACTACACTCCTCCTTTTAGCCCCTTGCACGTTGTGTGAGGGGTTTTTTTATGGAAATGATTTGACTCGAATACTCATTTTTCTGCTTAGTTGTATGTGTGAAAAAAAAACGTACAAATGTTGGATTTTTTAAGACTATTTTAAGGAAGGTGATGTAATATTAATTAAATAACAAAACAATTGTTATCCACACTACACTCCTCTTTTTTAGCCCCTTGTACGTTGTACAAGGGGTCTTTTTTTGTTTTGCAAAACATACTTTTCGGGTGATAATTTATCTATTTTTTTAATAAAAAATGTACAAATTTTTAATTTATTAAGATTGATTTAAGGAAGATAGTGTATATTGATTATATAACATAAGCAATTGTTATCCACACTACACTCCTCCTTTTTTAGTCCCTTGTACGTTGTGCAAGGGACTTTTTTTTAATAAGTAATTTGTACAAAAAAAGTTCTGTTTCTGGGGCCATCAAACTCACAAAAGTATACGCTTTGCCATGTTCCTAACACTAAGCTTCCATTATGAATAATAAGGTGCTCACTTGCTCCAAATGTTGAGCTTTTTAAGTGTGCAGGCGAGTTTCCTTCCATGTGGCGAAAGCGCGAATCTTGAGGATACACTGTGTTCAAGCCTAAGAGCATGTCGTGCTGTACATCTGGGTCTGCATTTTCATTTATGGTTATTGCCCCTGTTGTGTGTGGACAAAAAACTAAGGCTGTACCGGATACAGCACCGAGCTCTATAATAAAATCTTCAATGTGTCTTGTAATGTCGATAAAGCCTTCTTTTGGTGTGGAAAGGGAGAATTGTTTTAATTGTGTTTTCATAGGTGTAGTATAGCATAGGTAATTAATAATTAACAAGTATTAATAAAGGAGCTGCTTTAATCTAATGTAACACCCCAACCCCCACGCGTAGTGCGCACCATGTGTACGCACAGGAAAAATAGCCCCCCCCCGTAAGTGGCAACCTATGTGTTGCCACGAAAAACACCAAAAATTCACAAAAAAAATGCAAAATTCGTAAAAAATGAGCCATTTGGCACATATACAAACTAAA
>CAYJFX010000082.1:5671-8243 GCA_964369735.1 uncultured Treponemataceae bacterium | reverse complement strand
CCATTAATGGCGGTAATATAGATGTCAGCGTTCTTGATGACGCAATGAATGCAAACGAGGACTATGGCTACGTTGAAATAAACGGTGGCACTATTCACTTGCGAGCTTCTGGCGATGGCATTGACTCTAATGGAGATTTACGCATTACGGGTGGACACATAATTCTTGAAGTGGATGCACTCTACACGAGAGGTGACGGCGACATTGATGTAAGTGGAGAATATAGCCACACAGGCGGAACAATTGTAGACGCAAATGGAAATCCTACAGGCCCAAGAAATGAAAGGGGGCGCTCACCAAGACGGTAGCTATATTTTTACTATATGCACTTGAGCTTAAAAAAACCACGATAAGATTCTCTTGTTGAGTTTTTTGCCAAGCATATAGTTAAAAGGTCTTTCCTTTTCATCTATCTCCATGCAAATGAAATGTTCAAAACCCAGTGCGTTAATATTATATTATCCAATCAAAAAAATCGAGCTCACATATTTTTGCTAAGAAAAGCCCCTTGCTAAAAAAAATCATAACAGTATAATAGCATACATGAAAAAAAACATACTTGTTTTACTATTACTTATTACAAGTGTTCTTCTCTTTTCCCAAAATGAAAATGTTATCCCACGCGACAACATTAAAATAGGCATTGTACCACCAATTATTCATGGCGTACAGTTTAGCCCTTATTATGATGTAATGGTTGATGGAAGTGCCGTTGCAATTGGAAGCTTAACTGTAGAAGTAACGTCAAAAAGCATCACCTACAAAGATATTTTTGATGCCGTTTCAAAAGAGATTTTAGATATTCACAATAACTATGTTAGATTCTATAGAATTGATTCTGTACACTATGAAGCAGATATTCCAGATTCTCCCGTAACTGAAACCAAAGACTTTTTTATAAACATTAGGCTTATTGCAGCAAAGGGAAATGTGTTTGAACTTTTCCGATTTAAGGACGGTGAATATAAAACACTATACGAAAGAGTGTACGATATTCCAGTAAATATTACGGTTTATCCTCGAAAAAGCTGAATTTAAAAGGACGCCATTTTACCACCAATCTTTTGCTCATCTTCCAACAAGAGTAAATTTAAAAATTGCTTTTTATAAATATCGAGTTTAATTGTTTACCATTTTCGCAAAAATTAAAGAGGTATAAAAAGGGGCAGTTGCATGAGCAAAATTTGCAACGCCCCGTCACCGCAGATACGTAGCCGAGAGGTCTCTTTTACAAAGGAGATTTCTCCACGCACGTATCTACGGTGACGTAGTATTTGCTAGTAATTTGAACATCAAGGGGCTTTGATCACTTTCGTGCGACAACCCCTTCTTTGGTTAAAATATCAGTTTTAACTCTATGCTGCCAGTGTCATTTGGATAATAGTTTACTTCATGAGAAGAGGGGCTATCCGAAAAGAATTTATTAACATCGTCTGCAGTTATCGTATAAGGAGCCTGGCCTGCAAACAAAGACACACTCCCTCCAGTTTTAGTTGACAGTCCAATACTTCCATCAGGACTTGTAATTTGTCCTCCAATTTTACTAAGAAGTAAATAATTATATACTCCATCAGCAAATAGGTTCTGATCTCCACCATAAGCGGTATGGTTATTCTTAATAATTATATTCCCACTAAACGTTAGAGTATCTTCTTTGAGAAACTCTATGTATATACCTCCACCTTGTCCTTCTACAAAGTTTTCTATTATTGTTCCGCTAGTCATTGTTAGCTTTCCTGTAGTTGTGGGTGAAAAATCTGTTTCTATAAAAATAGCACCACCATTTCTATCTGCACTATTTCCTGTAATAAGACCGTTTGTTATTGTAGCTTCAGAAAAGCCAAAGGTTTCGGCATATAAATACACTCCCCCCCCATTATTCGTTGCCGTATTATCCAAAATTGTACCATTAATTAGATTTAACTGCCCGCTACCTGAATTTGTTGCTCCTAAATATATTCCTGCCCCGTTAGTTGCTGTATTACCAGAAATTTCACCGCTATTCATAGTTATGGTTCCTATTCCTGCTATTCCACCACCGTTATTTTCACTACGATTGTTTGATATCTTACCCCCATTAATAGTCAAGATTGAAGATATCTCCATACTAACACCAGCACCGCTAGCCGCTGTATTACCAGAAATTTCACCACTAGTCATAGTTATGGTTCCTGATCCTATAATTCCGCCACCGCTATTTCCACTATGATTGTTTGCAATCTTACCCCCATTAATATTAAAGGTTGAAGAGGCCCCCGTACTAACACCAGCACCGTAAGTTGCATTATTATCTGAAATAACACCCCCATTCATAGTAAGTGTAGCATTAGAGCTTACAGAAACACCACCACCATAAGTAGTAGCAGATGAATCATTATCGTTATGATTATTATTTCGAATTTCTGAGCCATTGTTCATAATTAAAGTTGCGTTACCACCAACAATTACCGCTGGCTCATTTGCCCAAGTACCGGCTTCGCTATCGCCATCAATAATAATATTCTGTAAGGTTAAATTAGCATCTTCAGAAACGGTAACTATTGAGATCATCTCTTGGGCACGTTTGATTATT
>CAYJFX010000082.1:0-5661 GCA_964369735.1 uncultured Treponemataceae bacterium | reverse complement strand
GTCTCATTTCCCTCAACCGTTAAAGCCTCTTCTACAAGCACCGTTGCACCAGGAAGAAGCTCTCCATCTACACTCATAAGATCGTATATATCATCCAGAACATCTTTATATGTTCTACCTTCATCATAATCTGCAGTGCTCATAAGGGGATTATTAAGATCTAATGTATACATTAGACCATTTTCAGCCAATACTACTTCAGTTGGTTTTGCAATAAGCACATTTCTACCGGGTTTTAAAGTTGTATCAAAGCTGCGAGCTGTAAACAAGGCTTCTGAAACTGGATTATCTGGATCACTATTATTGTAAAAAACCTCAATTTTAGCATATACTTTTTGGAACAAAGGTATGTCCCTAAAAGAAACATCAGTACTTTGAGCTTCTGCAAAGCTAAGCGTTTTAGACTCTATAATACTATCATCACTTGTGTCATGCACAGACACAAGCACAAAAGCCGATTCAAAATCGCCATTACTTTCAACCTCAGGGACTACAGAACGAGAAGACTCTCTTAAAGAAGAACCATCACCCTTTTTTATATATTGCGCTAAATTAATATTAAATGAAACGCCTGTTTTTTCACCTATAGACCACAAAGAATCACATGCAGTGAACATAATACCACTTGCAATTAATAAAAGTAAAAAAGTTTGTTTCATATACAGCACCTCACACTATAAGATACCAATAATATAACACAGATATTTGAATTTTTCAAGTAAATAAAAAAAGATGACAAAATATTGTATGCTTAGCAAATTCCATATGTTTTATTCGAACACAACAAATCCCTAAAATCATCTTGTCCCATCGGTTTTTCAAAGAAAAATCCTTGGGCATAGTCACAGTCAAGCCCTTTAAGCCATTTCACTTGGTCAATAGTTTCAACACCTTCGGTTACAACTTTCATGTTTAGTTGCTTTGCCATTTTTATTACGGTATCTACAACTATGACTCCCCTTTCTTCTGCTATATTATACTCTAAAAAGGCCTTATCAAGTTTAATTGTATCTATCATAATTGTGCCGAGTCTATTAAGAGATGACTCCCCCGCACCAAAATCATCTATTGATAATAACATGCCAAAGTCTCTTATTTGCTTTGCTTTTTCAACCAAAACTTTTTGATCTAAAGATATGGCACTTTCTGTTATTTCAATTTCGAGCCTGTTTGGTGGAATGTTATATTTATGCACAATATCAAAGTAATCTGAGGGAAAGTTGTCATCAAATAAGGTAACGGTTGAAACATTTACCGAAATAGGCGGTATAGTAATGTTTTTTCCATTTTGAGAAATAAACTTACAAACTTCTTCAAAAATATATGTATCAAGCTTAACAATAAAACCATTTGATTCAAAGATTCCAATAAAAACATCGGGGGTACTGACCATTGTGTTGTCTTTGTCAAACCAACGCACCAAAGCTTCAGCACCACCAACTTTTAAAGAATCAAATGCAATCTTAGGTTGGTAAAAAACTCGAAACTCATTGCTTTGTAGCGATTCATTCATTCTATGGACAATGCTTGTTTTTAAATTTAGCTCTTTTTCGACCTCATCATTGTACACATTATAAGTAATAACATATTTTTTCTTACCCCGTAAATGTGCCGCCCCTGCATGGTCAATTAAGGTTTCTACCGCTAGCGTTGTGTCTTTTATTATGCAAATACCAACAGATAAACTGAATGTATACTTTTCGCCCATTACAGACTTGATTGCAGTAGCAACATGTTCATCAAAAATCTTCAATAAGCTTTCGCCTTCATTCACTTTATGAAAAATAACAAATTGATCCGCAATTATTCTACTCACTAAGGTTCCTGTATTTTTATACGTATCTGCTAGAATTTTTGCTATAGATTGTATTACTGAGTCACCTTTATTTTTGCTGTAAATTGTATTAATTGTTCTAAAACTATCTATATCAAATACAATTATTTCATATTCATTTGGCTTAGCAGTTTGAAGTATAAACTTTGTTTTTTCTGTAAATTTATATACAGAAATAAGCCCTGTTAAACTATCATAATTTATAATGTCGAGAATAGCTTTTTTCCGTTCGTGCTGTTGATAGAAAATAATAATTAGTATTATCAATAATATACCGAGAATCATGATGACGAGTAAACCAAAATACTCCTTTAAAAATACACTTATGGAGTATTCTGGTAAAAAAAGAACAGATTGCATAGAGACAATTTCATCAAGCCTTGCTTGCTCAATGTGTTCAAACATTATATTAAATGCACCTATGTACTCTGTTAGATATTTTGACTCGCTAGAAAAAAATAGTCTTAGGGGTAGTGATAAACCAGTACTTTGTATAATATGATTTTCATTTCCTAGTACAGCTTGTGCATATTCCACCCCATTTTCAGTTGCAAGTACGCCTTTTACTTCACCCTCAATAAATGCTTCAAATAAGCTTTCAAAGGTTGAAAAGGATTTAACTAAGTTGCTCGGGTATCGCTCTTCTACATCATTATGGTCAATGGTAATATATTTCAACATACCTATTGCACTGTCGTAATCTTCAGAAATAATTTGCTCTATATTACTTGTTTCAGAAAAAAGCATTAAAGGAAGCTCCATAAAGGATTCTGTTGGTGTGTAATGCTCCATTTCATGTTCAAAATCGCCAATTGCTGAAATAATCATATCAAAATTTTCATGTGAATAATTTGGCATATCATGATTATAAGGAACATATTCTATAGTAAAGCCATATTTTTCAGCAAGCATATTCATTATCTCAACACTGACACCATCTGCTTGACCATATTCATTAGTAAACTGAATAGGCTGGTGGTGGTCTATATATCCACACACTAGAGTTTTACTGCGCAATAAATCTAGCTCTCTTTGGGTTAGGGAGCGCCTTGACAGATTTTTTGAACCATAATACTTTAACTGCAATTCCTCTAAAAAATTTCCATCAGCCGATATGGATAAGTGTATCGCATCTGCAATTGCATTTGCCAAAGTGTTATTCCCATTACCGGTAAGAAAAAATAAATCAAACACCTCTAGGTTTAACACCATTCGTAGATCTGCGGCATTGTTATCAATTGTTGTTATTAAATAAAAATCAGCTGGTATATTTATAAAGGATTTAAGGTCTCCTCTTTTATAGGTGATGCTTATATTGTTTTTTTTACAATACTCATCAAGATACGCCTCATACGGATTATCGGTAAAGGTTGCAACTATTTTACCATCTAGTGCTTTTGGATCATCATAATAGACATCATTACCTTTTGTAGCCAAAATAAGTTGTGTAGTTCCAAGAATATTAGGAACGTAGGTAAAACGGTCGCGATGTAAATCACTATCAAAAACAACACCCATTACATCAACGTCGCCTTTCTCCAGTGCAGAAAGGGCATCCCAATATTCATATTCATAAAATTCAAACTGAAAATTTGAATAATGCTCTGCTCTTTTTAATATGTCATATCCAAACCCACGGCTGTCTAAAGAAGAAATATCATTAATTACTCCATAAGACCTATCGTAACCAACTCTAATTGTAGTTTTTTCACTTACTATTTCAGAAGCAATACTATTTTGAATAAAAAGTACAAGACAAAGGGCAGTAAAAAAAGCTTTTAGCATGGGAGCATTCCTATTCATGATTGGTAACCTATAAAAATATTTTTTAACTCTACTTATATTCTATCATAGATTTTTTATTAGTCAATCATTTTTCTTGCTATTTTTACAACCTTTTTTTTAGATATTGCTCGTAAAGAATAAGACCCATCCTTGAAAAATCTCCACAATAGAAATCATCAAGTGCTTGTCTACGCTCCTGGTCAGAGTATTCCTCTTTGTAAAGAGAAAGATCTGCACATTCAATATCAAGTTCATCTAATTTGTTAGACATTTTTTCTAGGCGTTCGATAAACCCTTCATAATCTTTTTCTTCCGTCCAGCATACTTCAGAAAATGCAATAAGGCGTGGAAAAATTTGATATTCGAGTCGAGCTTTATCAAAGGCGAATTCTGTCCACATATTACATTGCGCACCAATAATATTTTTTCTAGCTTCAACTGGAACATCTTCAAGGCTTGGCATCGTACTTGGATTATACAGATATGTAGACTTCAAATAATTATATTCATAGGGCATGTCAAGGTAGGCATAAAAATGAGATGACATAATATGTTTTCTACCTTGTGATAATTGCTTTTTCATTTCCTCGTATTGAAATGGTCCTTCCCCGTTATCACAAAACTCTTTTGAGTGTCGAGTCCAAAAGTGAGATACAATATCTTTATCAAAATTGTCGGTTACATAATCATTCCAGCAAATAGCAACTTTCCCTAATTTTTTACACTCTTTTGCAAGAATATTTTCATAGTATACTTGGAGCTCTTGCTCTTTTTTAAAGCCTTTTTCTTTCATCATCGCTTGACATCTTGGGCATGTCTTCCACTCATCTGTTGGAACTTCATCTCCGCCAAGGTGAATATACTTACCTGGGAAAAGGTTGGCGAGTTCACGCACAATATTCAAAGAAAAATCTATAAAATCTTTATTAGCAATACAACCAATCCCATTATAGATACCAGGTCCAGACTCAACTACGCGTTTTTTTCCGCTACAAGATAAATTTTCCATAAGCGATAAAACGGAAGAAAGATGGCCAGGCATGTCAATTTCAGGCACTACCGTAATGTGTAAACTTTTAGCATATTCAACTACGTCTTTTACATCTTCTTTTGTGTAATAACCTCTTTCGTAGCTTTCATCTCGATATTTTTGTGGTATATTGGTTTTGTTTTTTATAAGATTTGCTGTTTTAAGTTCAGGATAAGATTCTAAATCAAGTCTAAAGCCTTGGTCATCAGCTAAATGCCAATGAAACACATTCATCTTAAAAAAGGCAAGAATATCTAAGTAGTGTTTTATAAATGTTATCCCAACAAAATTTCTTGCAACATCATACATAAAACCACGATACTCATAGCGGGGAGCGTCTTCAATTTCACATAATGGAATTTTACCATCTACTTCAAGCTGTCTTAACGTTTGTCGAGCATAGAACTCACCTGCTTGGTCCACTGCAACAATTTGTATGCCATTATCAGATACTGACAGCTTATACCCTTCATGGGGAAGAGTGCCATCGAATGCAACATCAATCTCTAATGCCCCGCTCTTATTGTAAAATCCGTTTTTTTCATTAACCATTTTAGGCTTTGGAATTATTGTTAACATATAAACCTCTTATCCATTATTTTTTTGTGATTATTTTATCTATATAGTTTTAAACAGCAAAAAAAAGAAAAAGTTACAGTTGTTATTTTCTTAAAGGAGCTTTCGAATGCTTTCAATGCTTTTTTCGGCAATATCATAGCCATGTTGATAATTTTTTTCTATCTCTGAGATGTTAGATTCAAATGAACGCAGCGTATATTCGGGTTGTAATACTACTATATTTTCGCCTTGTTTCTCTTTGAGGTTTCCAATAAAGCTAATTGTTTCGTTGTACATATTCGCACGATTTAACATAGTTTGGGCAAGTTTTGGATACTTTATGCCAATGGCCTTCGCGCCTACTTTTGTTGCACTTGAAGTTTCTTTTATAAACCCTTGTGGCTGTGTTAAAATTACGAGATTTTTTTTATTCCCATCTTCTATTGATTTTTTT
>CAYJFX010000081.1:0-8271 GCA_964369735.1 uncultured Treponemataceae bacterium | reverse complement strand
CATCCATGTAATTTTTTACTATCGAGTTTGGCATAGACCAAACTCGTATACTGTTCTATAAGCGACATCCATGTCGAAAATTATTAAACAGAAAAGGCATTTTCAAGCAACCTTGAAAATGCCTTTTTTTGTGATTCTTTTAGACTACACAAGCACAACTTCTTCTTCTCTGTAGCAAAGTGAAAGGTATTCTCTTGTTTGGTAAAATAAATCAGTATTATAGTTTGAAAGTGCTTTATCTATCCAAGATGAATAGATTTCTATAAGCGTTGTTATTACATCGCCATCTGTCATATCTTCAATGAGACGAGAATACACATCGCCTATAGTCCAATAATCAGGAACTGTATATTTACATTTAGCAACATTATCATAGTGCCCTTCTGGTATATTGCAAAGCTGTATAAACTCGTCTGCAACCTTCGCAATAGGCTCACAGTGTAGCACATCTGAATATTTGTAGATTCTCTTTAGTGTATCAACTTTTAAGTAGCTAACAACCTCACTACGCTCTAGTTTTTGCTTACGTCCGATGTATTCTACAAGGCTACACGTGAAAAATAGGTTACTGTCATTCTTCATCATGCACCTCATAATTTTTTTTAAAAGTTAAGCATGCTAAAGCTTTTTGTGTATGAAAACTAATTTGATGGGTAGGTTTGCTAAACTTTGCTAGCTCCCAAAATGCAGCCCTTGTTATCTTACCATCTACAAAGTTTTGAATATAGTTAAAAATAGTGTCATTTGCCATTGGACCTTCAACAATATCATAATTGTGCGATTTTCCACTCCTACAGCTGACAATAAAATCCAGCCACTCTTCTGTCATTTCATCAAATTTCTTTATTGACAAAGATTCATTGGGTATATACAAAAAATCATTTACTATGCCTTTGCCAGTATACCGAACTGCCCAACGCTTTGCTTGTTCAAAAAAGAGTGTACAATAAAATCCTTGAAAAAAATCTTTTTCAAATTTTGCAATTCTAATTTCAGGGGATTCTACCTTTTCCTTGCTTGCATGATAGAGAACTACATTCTTCATAATATTAGTATATACCAAAAACATGTATTGAGCAAGAATAAAAAATGCGCTATAACAAAGCATTATCTTGACAAAAAAAACAAATGTGTGATAGTTAAATTCAAAAGGAGTTTTAATATGAAAAAACTATTAATTTTACTGGTCACTTTGTTTTTTTTGATTTCATGTGAACAGCCAAATAATCAAAGCACAGCGAGAAGTGCAACTGAAGCAGAAATGAAGGTCACTGCTAGTAAAAGCATTGAAAATATTTTAAATAATATTACACTAGGTATTAACACAACAGGAATGGAGCGCTATACATCTTGGTATACAGCCAATTTTATTGATGAAGAAATTAACATATCTTCGGTACAATGTACTACAATGTTTATCTCTGAAGATAAAACTAAAGCAACGAGGATTGTTAACCGCACATACGATGGAGTTCTTGAGGGTGTTACATACAATAACGAAGTAGTGTTGGAAGTTTTTGAAGAATATACTTTAACAGCTATAGATTCACGACCTGAAATTAATGCTGACTCTGAAACCACATTAGATGGTAATACTACCTTAGACTATATAGATTTAGGATACACCTTGTATTCACAACATACCAATAAACGTGGTGAAAAAGGCTCTACAAAACTATACTCAAGTGCAACAGGTAATTGGGAAATAAATACTGATGGAGATACTAATCCTGTATTATTAAAAATAGATTCACAAAAAATTAATTACTATAATAACTTGGATTTTGACACTATTAATGATGTTTATAGTTTTACACATACAACTTCTAATGATGTATTAGTCATATTTGGAGCTGAACAAAACTTAAGCTGGGCTTCAATGATATTTTACAAAGACTAAGTAATAGAAAAAGTTGCCGAGCGTGGCAACTTTTTTTCTGCTATCAATAAACTACAAAGTAGATTTCTTAACGAGAACAGATACCAAAAAGCAAAATCAGAACAAAAGAACTTGCTCAACAGAAAACTTCATAACCCCATAAAAAAACAGCCGACTACATTCAATCGGCTGTTTCATAAATTTTAGTGGTAAAGCGAATAATTTCTACACCTTGTTACAGTAATATTAATTATTAATTGTAAATTGTTAATTATACATTATTTCCCGCAGCATTGCTTATACTTTTTACCACTTCCGCATGGGCATGGCTCATTTCGGCCAACCTTCGGAACGTTTCTTGTAACGGTTACATTTTCTGCTTGGCGTTTTGCAGCCATAGGAGATGCTTTTGCAAGGTCAAAGGCGCTCGTACTTCCATGTTGTGCGTTCATTGTCATTGCACGACCTTTTGCCTGCAAATCTTCGCCTTCAGCATTCTTAAACCGTACCTTAAATACAATTTGGGCAATACCGTTTCTAATAGCATCTAGCATATCATAGAAAATATTAAAACCATCAATTTTATACTCGGTTAGAGGATTTTTAGACCCATAGGATCGCAAGCTTACCGCTTCTCGTAATGCTTCTAGAGATTCAAGGTGGTCAAGCCATTTGTTATCAATTTGCTGTACATAGTGATAGCGAATAAACATATTTATATACGCTTTACTTGCAATAGCTTCTTTTTCATCTAAGTGAGTTTTAAGAATTTCATTGAGTGAATTTTGTACATTCTTTTCATCAAAGTCTTCTTGTAAAAGTGAGTAGCCAAAGTGACGTTTCATTTCTTCACACAGAGTAGAAAAAGCGCCTTCCCTATCTTGTTTTGAATCTCGAACAAAGTCACTTGCAAGATCTTCAACAATTTCACTTGAAGTTGTAATAATTCGCTCAATAAGATTTTCATCTGCAAGAATTGCATCCCTTTGATTATAAATAAAGTTACGTTGTTCATTGAGAACATTATCATAATCGAGAAGATTTTTACGAATATCAAAGTTGCGTGTTTCTACACGCTTTTGAGCTTTTTCAATGTTTTTTGTAAGCCATGGATGATAGATAGGCTCACCATCGCCCATTCCAATTCGACCCATTAGTGCTTTCATTCTCTCGCCACCAAATAGTCGCATAAGTGAGTCGTCCATCGAAATATAAAATTTACTCCGACCAGGATCCCCTTGTCGACCTGAGCGGCCTCGAAGCTGATTATCTACACGGCGGCTTTCATGGCGCTCAGTTCCTATCACATAAAGTCCACCAAGTGCTTTTACTTCTTCATAGTCTTTTTGCCATAATTCTTTTTCTTTTTCAATTGCAATACGTGAAGCTTCTTCACTTGCCTCTGTACCAATCTTTTTAAGAGCCCTAAACTCAGGGTTGCCTCCTAGCTTAATATCGGTACCACGACCTGCCATATTAGTTGCAATAGTTACCGCACCCTTACTACCAGCTTCTGCTATTATAAGTGCTTCTCTCGCGTGATTTTTTGCATTAAGAACTTCATGCCTAATACCATGCTTAGTAAGTAGTGCACTTAATAGTTCAGATTTTTCAATTGATACGGTACCCACAAGAACAGGTTGCCCATGTGCGTGTACAACTTTGATTTCTTCACAAATGGCATTCCATTTTTCAATTTCATTTAAATACACTTCATCATCTTCATCAATACGTGCAACAGGACGGTTTGTAGGAATAACCACAACATCGAGGTTGTAAATTTTATTAAATTCAACTGCTTCTGTATCAGCCGTTCCAGTCATACCAGAAAGCTTTTTGTACATTCTAAAATAGTTTTGGAATGTAATAGTAGCAATTGTTCTCGTTCGCTGTGCAATTTTAATTCGCTCTTTTGCTTCAATTGCTTGGTGAAGCCCTGCTCCATACTGCCTACCATGGAGAATACGACCTGTAAATTGGTCAACAATTTGAACCCTACCATCTTTAACAACATATTCCACATCGTTGTGGTAGAGCTTATGGGCACTTATTGCTTGGGTAAAATAATGTACATATTCAAAATTATTTGAATCAAATACGCTTCCTGTAATAAGATTGTTTTTTTGTAATATGTGTTCTATTTTTAGCATACCGCTATCGGTAAAGGATACTCGCTTATTTTTTTCATCGAGTTTATAATCCCCTACAACTTCTTCACCTTGCGCTTCGTCAGGGTACATATCAGTTTCAGGATTCTTTTGTACTTCTTCAAAGTTACCAACAAATTTATTTACTTCAAAAAACTTAGCAGTATCGTCTTCGCCTTGTCCAGAAATAATAAGTGGGGTACGAGCTTCATCAATGAGAATAGAGTCAATTTCGTCAACAATTGCAAACGCAAAGCCGCGCTGTACTTTATTTTCTAGTGAAATCTGCATATTGTCTCGAAGATAGTCAAAGCCAAGTTCATTATTTGTACCATATGTAATATCGCAGTTATAGGCACTTTTTCGTGAGGCATTGTCCATTCCTGAAACGATAGCACCAACACTTACACCAAGATACGTATAAACTGGTCTCATCCAATCAGCATCACGCCCTGCAAGATAATCATTTACCGTAACAATGTGAACACCCTCACCTGTTAAACTATTTAAATAGGCAGCAGCAACACTCATAAGGGTTTTACCCTCACCTGTTTTCATTTCTACAATGCTGCCGCTATTGAGAACCAAAGAACCCATTACTTGAACATCATACGCTCGCTCTTGTAAAACTCGCCTAGCTGCCTCTCTTGCTAACGCAAAAGCCTCAGGTAAAATATCATCTAAGCTTTCACCCTTAGAAAGGCGTTCCTTAAATGCTTTTGTTTGAATGGGAAAGTCATCTTTAGATAGTGAACTTGCCCATTGTTCTTGAGCATTTACTTTTTCTACAATTTTTTTTAATGCTTTTACATCACGCTCATTTTTTGAGCCAAAAAAGAATGTTAATATCGAATCAATCATAAATATTAGTGTACAGTGTATTGACATATTTTGACAAGCACTTTATGCTATAAATATGAAACAAATTGAAAAAAAATTTAGAAAGACACCACTATATATCTCTTTTTTACTACTCCTTATAATTACACTTTTTGTAAGCTCTTGCGGCACAGATGCAGCATCAGAGTATATAGAAGAAGAGTCTTTATTTAGCTTAGAGTACGGAAATTTTGAGAATGAATTAAAACTATTTGATGTTCAAAATTCAGAAAACATTAATACCCGACTTGTTATGAGGGATGGCTTTTTTTACATTGTAAACGGGGAAGCTGGAAAAATAATGCAGCTCACCTCTTATGGTGACCTCATAGGCATAGTATATGATGATGAAAGAAATCCTACTCCCTCATTTGTTTTAGAAAGCACTGACAACGTTGTATCTGCCCTAGACTCGCGAGACGAAGCATCAACAAAAATTGCCACGAGTTACCCCTTTAATCGCTTAGGAGTTATGGCTGTAGATAGCACAAAAAATCTATACGTAACAGACTTTTTACCAATTGACCGCTATGAAGAGGATTCAAGAACGGGAGCCGTATTACGACAGGTTATTTTACGTTTTGCCCCCGATGGAACATTTGTTGACTTTCTAGCACAAGATGGCTTGGGCGGACAACCTTTTCCTTATATTAAGTCTTTACATACAACAGCGAATAATGAATTAGTTGCTGTGTGCCTCGATACAGATGGATTTATATTGTATTGGTTTTCTCAGGAAGGTGTACTTTTAACAACCTTTTCATTTGATAAATCGATGCTTCCCGAAGATGCGCTTGATTATGCATTAGAGACATATGTTACCTTAGAAAACATAATTCCCGATTATGACGAGCCAATCATCTATATAAAAGCTGACTATTATGGATTAAAGGTTGATGATTCAACAAGTGTTTCTTCAGGTATTGAGTTTGAAAAAACCTTGGTGTATCCGTTTGATTTGCGAACACAAACATATGAAAATCCAATTACCGTGCCAGGATATGAAAGAAGCACCACCCACGGCTATGCCACTGAAGTATTTTTGCACCCCTATTCATTTCTTGGAATATCAGAAGATGGAGCCCTCTTTTTTATACTTTCAGATGAAACAGGCTTATCTATACTTGTAACACATGAGAATACACAGAGATTTGTACGACGCCAAGTTGAAATGCCTTTGGCAGATTCAATTTTCGAAAGTTATTCTCTTTCTAATAATGGTATTCTCTCTGGTTTAATTGCATATGAAGATGAAGCAAGTGTATCATGGTGGAGAACAGATACAATTGCAAGCTCAATTTTAGAATAGGTTTACAACTATGGACGATGAAAAAATAAACGAATCTGAATTACAATTTTATTATAATCGCGAAGAGCGCCTGAGAAAAGCCCCTAGCATTGTACAATCACACTATGATGGAACAGAAAAAGAGCTCCCCAAGGGTTTTTTTAAATCCCTTGTGCACACCAGGAGCTCACGATTTTTACTAGGAAGTATTGTTTTACTAGTTATAATGATACTTTTTGTTACAAATGTAGAAATGGATAAAAGCTCTGGAACAATTAAAAATGTACCGTTCAAAATCACTGCATTTTCATTTGATAGCAGTGTGTATGTAACTCTTACAGCTAGCGAAGCGGAGACTTCAACTGACTTATTAATTTCTGCATATCTAAAAGGTTATAATGAACAAAATGAAGAGGTAACTCACTCAACTTCGCATTCAATTTATGATGGAAGTGAAAGAATTTTGCGGACAGCATTTGCAATTTCTGATATAATACACTATGTAGAATGCGAAATAACATTAGGCGGGGAAGCTTTGCACCTACGCACTAAGGTTCAAGAATAATTACTATATAAGATATACAAGAGATTTGGAGGAAAACGTGATTCAATTTTATTTATTATCGGTTGTATTTAATACCCTAACCGGACTTTTACTTTTATTGACAAAACCACTTGCTGAGGATGCACAAGAGGCAAGTATTGCAGGACTTCCTTTTTTTGAAACAAAAAACTTTCGCTTAATTGTAGGTGGCGTAGCTGCTTTTGTTGGTATAATTAAATTATTAATGGTGTTTGAAGGCAATGTTCCTATTCTTGGTGATATTATTCCTGCTGCAATTGGAATTGTAGGAGGAGCATGCCTCTTATATGAGTTTTATATTTCTAGTTCAAAGATTTCATTTACCTTAAGCCCAGTGTTTGAAAATATTTTTGTAAATGGAAGAAAGTATATAGGTATTGCTAGCTTAGTTATAGCATTTTTGCACTTTGTGGTGCCAGGAGCTCTGTTTTTATAATGAAAGTTCTTTTTCTTTTGGTACTGCTCTTGTTAGCTTCATGTAATAGAAATACAAGTGATTACATTGATATATCAAAAACAGATAATATTGCTATGTCATCTCAGTGGGCAGTTATTACTGAACCCTATGTTTCATACGTAAGTGAGGCAGATGCATCGTCACAAATAATTGCATACGGAAGAATAGGTGATGTCATTGAAGTTGCTGGTTCTTCAATTGGTGATAATAATGTCCACTGGTATACGTTTGAAAATGGCTGGCTACCTGAAAATTCTATTCGCATATATGCAAATAAGCTCCAAGCCGACTTTGCGGCAAAAGAGCTCAATTAGCGGTATTTTTATTTTTTTCCTAGTATTTCAACTGCTTTTTCTAGCGTAATATTTTCAAACTGTTCTCTTGTTGTAAGATTTTTAAGCGTAAGAACATCTTGCTTTGCCTGATCTGCATAAACAACAATACCAAATGGAATACCCTTTTTTTCTGCAAGAGTAAATTGTTGATTCATTTTTTTGTTTTCAGAAAATACTTCAACCATTACACCCTTATCGCGAAGCTTTTTAGCTAATACCTGATAATGTGTAAAAAGGCTTTCATCGGCGCAGAAAATAATTGCATTTAAAAAACAAACCGTTTCTTCTATTTTACCTATTTGCTCTAAGCCTGCAACAAGTCTGTCAAGTCCAATAGAAGAGCCAATACCAGAAATTTTATCCTTCATATATAAACCGGCAAGATTATCGTATCGGCCACCAGAACATACAGAACCAATAGTTGGTAAATCATTTAAGAATGTTTCAAATACAAGCCCTGTATAGTAGTCTAAACCGCGCGTAATTGACGGGTCTAACACAAATGTAGAGTCAATACCTACTGCTACAAGTAAATCTTGAATATCTTGTAAGCGCTTTATGCATGATTGTACATTTTCGCCCTCGCCTGCCATAGAACCTATTAATTTTAAAGTAGAGTCAAAATCTTTGTCCCCTGTAATAAAAGTCACTATGTCATTTGCACTTTGTTCAGAGCCAGTTATTTCTTTAAGAAGCGAAATAA
>CAYJFX010000080.1:0-8385 GCA_964369735.1 uncultured Treponemataceae bacterium | reverse complement strand
TAGTCACAACAGAAGATACTACTGAAAAATATACCTTTTATAATGGTAATGAAGTAAAAAGAGATCGTTCTTGGTTTAAAGAAGTAACATCAAACGGTGCACTTGTGAGTACTTCTGGTGGAAATGGAACTTCTATATGGGAGTGGAAAAACCTTAGAGACAACCTTAATGTTGATTTAACCAATATTGCTTCTGGGAAAATTACTATTGATGGTTTTGAGCTAGCAAAGCAATAACATAAAAAAAAATCACGGAACAGTCCGTGATTTTTTTTATTCCGATGCTCGTCAAGGCTCGACTTACACTTCACTTTGATGTGCTTTTTTCAAATATAAATTTTAATTACATGTGCTTAGTTATAATACTTCTGTTAGTGAGTGGATAATAGGAAAATAATCTGAAAAACCGGTTGAATCTATGGCTAATTTTACAATTTTTGATGGATTCATAATATACAATTTATGCCCGTATGTTTCTCCATCCTCATATCCCACCATAAGTGAACCAAGCCCCGAAGATGAAATGGTTTTTACATGAGCTAAATCAAGAATTAGATCGCCAGTTTTTATAAACTCAACTATTTTTGATTGTATCTCAGTGTACGTATATGAGTTTAGGTTCCCAGACACTTCAAGTAAAGTATAGTTAACGCCTTTTTTTTCAATTATGTTTAATTGTTCCATATTTCCTTCCTAATTAATTATCTTTATAGCTAAAATGCTTACATCATCAGACACTCCCTTAGCAGTAAAGGATTGTAAGTCATCGTACGCGAAAGTACAAATGTTTTGTGCAGGAAAAAGTTTGTTTTCAAATAAAACGTTTTCAATGCGTCGTTTTCCATACTCTTCACCACGCAAAGACAAGGAGTCAGTTATGCCATCAGTACACGTCAACACAACATCCCCTTCTTGTAGTTGTATTTTTTTTATTGCCAATAAAGTATTTACATCCTCAACAAAGCCAAGTACCTTCCCTTCTCCTTGTATCTCTATAACATTATTATATGCTTTTGAATACAAAAAAATTGCAGGCACTCCACAATTTATGTAGTATAACATTTTATCTACGTTATCATATATCATAAAAGTTCCCGCAAAAAACGTACCCCTAGGTAGATTATGTTTAATAAAGTTATTCAATTTGTTTACTAAACTGAGAAAATCATTTGACTCTCGTAAAAAGGTGCGAATAAATGATTTTAAAATAATCATACACATACTTGCATTCAAGCCACGCCCGCTCACATCTCCAACAACGAACATATGGCGCTCATCTGTTAAACGTATTATATCAATAAAATCTCCACCAAGGTTACGTAGTGATTTAGAAATATAACCTGTATCAATTGATTGGTGTTGTATTCTATCAATGTTTTTGTAAATTGATTCGGTGACTTGTCCTGAAAACTCTATTTCCCTTGAAATTACAGTCATTAACGATTCTTTTATACTCGTTTGTAGGTAGTAGCCAAATACAAAAAAGTTTGGATAAAAATACTTCATTAAGTCTAGGTCATGTGTGCTGTATCTAACCGAGCGCTCTTTTTCGCCGAGTGAGACAAGGCCTATGATACTTCTTTCACCATGCATAATTATCATTACTTGCGAATTACAATATTCAAAAAGACCTTCAAGCTCATCCCTAACCCCAACTAATTCTTTTTCAGAATGATATAGATCCCTAGAAATAACTGGTATTTCAGAGTGGCATATTGTTGAAAAAACTTTTGAATTCAAGCTAAGCTTTTGAAAATCTGATTTTCTTGTTGATTGAGTAATATGCAATTCATCTCCTTCAACAACAAAAAAGTCAACCTCTGAAGCTTCAAAAACAGTCGATAGCATAGAACAAAATGATGTAAAAAGAACCTCCTTTCCGGAACTGTAATCTATATTTGAAAAAAAGTTTCCCAATGTAACCTCTGCAGTATCTCGAATAAAGGTTGCCTTATTTTTTTTTCGTACAAGTGCTTGTGCATAAAAAAGTAAAAAAATGGTTATAGAGCCCAATAGAGAATACAATGCTAAATTCACTGCTAGCGCATGAAAAAAGAAAATAAAAGCTATCGTAATAAAGAGAGCAAAAAGCATGTACTCCCAAAAAAAAGTCCTAGCTACTTTAAATGCTTTTTTGATGCTTGGAACATGATTTATGAGTAAAATTCTGTATAACACAAGCACTATATAGAGCGTTGCAAGTGAATACATATAATTAAAACTATTCTTTGAGGATCCTTCAAGAACAAGTACAATCAATAAGACAAAAATGCTAATATATACAAATGAAATTACAATAAGTTTAAATCGTAATACATTGTCTTTTACAATGAAGGATCGAATTGCTAATATTAGTAAACTGCTCACTGGTAATATTAGTACATAAGGAGTAAAGGCATAATGTCCCAAGTTAAATACTAAAAATGGATTATTTTCTAGTATTTCATGTGAAGCATTGTACACTCCACTAAAACTCACATTTAAGTAAAAAAAGCAATAGTAGGCAATAATCAAACTAACGGCAACAACTAAATAATTTATATATGTCCTTTTTTTCTTTGAGTAATAAACACATGCAAATTTAAATAGCGCAATTAAGCAATAATAAACCGAGAAAACATAACATCGGGTTAGAGTTTGTTTTGGGAAACTTGTATATTCAAATGCGTACAATACTATTACAAGAAATGCCTGTATAACGCATAACAATATTATTGGTAGCAAGTCCGCATAATCAATTGCAGTCTTTTTAGCAAAACAAAAATGATAAAAGAGTATAACCGCAATAATGACACAAACATTTAAAAGTGAATAGAACATTTATTTTTCTACCTTTATGGCAAGCATGGTAATATCATCCTTAAACTTCTTTCCACCATTGTATGTTCGGGCAAGTTCGTCAATATTTGAAATAAGGGTTTGTGGATCTTTTGCAGCAAATTGCTTTATTGTATTTGCATACAACCTAGTGTTACCTAATTCAATTCCATTTTTATCTGTAGTTTCAGATATTCCATCTGTAGCTAAAAATAAAACATCATCCCAGAAAAGTGGTATATTAATTACTTCAAGTTCGTCGAGTTCTATTAAACCCACAATACCACAGTTTGCTTTAAGCTTTTTTATTTTATACCCTAACGGGCTTTTTGTTAAAATGCATGGGTCAGCCATTGACGCGTTAATGTATGAAAGATTCATATTTTCAGTATCAATTATACCAACAAAAAGTACTGTATACTTGTCTTGAAAATGCATGTCTTTGATAGTTTTATGTATTGCCCTCACAAGATCAGGCAAATTTGTTGTAGCACCTATTGTTTTTACCATATTTATAACAATTCCCATAATAAGTGCTGCACTAAAACCCTTCCCAGAAACATCGCCAAGCAATACAAGCGTTTTTGTTTTCGAAAGTTCAATAATAGTATAATAGTCACCGGAAACATTAATTAATGGTTTGAACAGCACTGCCATATCAAGCTTGTGTACTGTGGGGAGATTTTGAGGTAAAAATGATTTTTGCGTTTCAGCTACCATTGCCCATTCTTGTGAAAGCTCATCTATCCCTGATAAGTTTAGAATAGTTTTATAACGCTTAAAGAATTTTAACAATTCTTCAAAAAGAAGCTCAAATATTATTGGTGCAAAAGTTCTTGTGGAGTTACAAAATATTATTAGTTTTATATCATAGAAAAGAATAAAAAAACCTCTCGCCTCATCAGGCTCTGAAAGCAAACCTAAATTTTCATCAAAAAAATAATAACCGTCTTTTTCTAGGTGAGAGAAATTTCTAATAAAAGAACGAAAGGTCCTTTCGTCTTGTGTAATGTTTGACGGGCTGTTATATATAACATATTCTTTTGCGCTATCTACCAGTAAAACAGAGCAATCCCCCTTGTCTTCCAATATTGTTTTTATTGCAGAAATAATTTCATCAATTGAATATGAACTCCTCACTTCGTTTACAAAAGTATTTAGAATTGTCGTTAAACCTGAATCAAGATCTTTGTTATGTAAATGTGATGACCAAAAATCTGAAAACTTTCCGGCACAATACAAGGCTAGCGTAAAAATGACAACACCAGATAATGCCATATATGGTATAGACTCGAAGCCTGAGTTTATATCATAACTAAACATCATCACAATAAGAAGTGACAGAAAAAAAAGAATTGAGTAAGTAGTAAAAATAATAAGAACGCGTCTTTTTGTAATCATAATACTCCAAGATAAATATGTATATAGTATACCATAATTTAAGGTGTTTATAAATCCATTTGAAGTAAAACAGGCATATTTACAACTCTAGAGGCACTAATCTATATTCTTTGAAAGCTATCCTTTTACAGCCCCTGCAGTAAGTCCTTTTATAAAATTTTTCGACATTGTTAAATACAAAATAAGCACTGGTATAGACGATAAAGTAAGCACCGCCAAAATCCGTGACCAGTCTGTCATATACTGCCCAAATAACCTTGTAACACCAAGAAGCAAAGTTTTGTGGTTATCATCGCTAATAAAAAGAAGCGGAAACCATAAGTCATTCCAAAATGGCACAAGATTATAAATCGCCACCGTAGCAAGAGCAGGTCGTAATAACGGCACAATCACAACCCAAAAGACTTTTGAACGTGTAGCACCATCAATGATAGCAGCTTCAGTTAAATCGGTGGGAATATGCCGAATAAACTCAGATAGAATAAAGACGGCAATCGGAATGCCCATAGCAATATATATAGGGAAAAGTCCCCATACTGTATTCAAAAGCCCCATTCCTTTTATCATTTGTAACAACCTAATGCTTCCGATTTTGATAGGTAGCATCATACCAGCGATAAAAAAGAGATATGCGTAATTTGCAATTTTACTTTTCCAATTAACTATTGCATAAGAGGCAAGTGCGCCAAATAACAGTACAAGCACTATTGAGCCTATTGTTACAAAGAGTGAATTTCTAAAATACGAAAAAAAGTCTCCATCTCTAATAACTGAAACATAACTTTCAAAATTCCATGTTTTAGGAAGACCAAAGGGGTCGGCATATATATCGAATTTCAGTTTAAAGGAGTTAATTACCATCGTCCAAATTGGAAATAATACCAACACAGTCCAAATACTGAGGATAATATATGATACCGTATGGTTATATTTTATTGTCAATTTTTGAGTCTTTTTCATTTTGCTACCCTTTATCGGTTGTTCGTGTTATACGAAGTATTATTCCAACTCCAATCATTAACATTAAAAATGTTACCGTGGCAATTGTCGCTCCCATTCCAGGATTAGGAATACCTACAGGATGCTGCCCTGCAATACCAACTCTGTAAAACAATGTTCCAATAAGATCCGTAGAATACTGAGGAGCTCCATTAACATTTTCCATCGCGAAAACAACATCAAAGGCATTGAAGTTATTTACAAAGGTAAGGATGGCTACAATACCAATAACCGGTTTAATAAGAGGAATTTTAATATAACGAATCTTTTGCCAAGCCGAACAACCTTCAATATCCGCTGCTTCAAATAAGTCATCGGATATTCCTTGCAAACCTGCTAAAAACATCATTGTCGGGATACCAACCCATTGCCAAGATGATACTAATGACACGGCAGTTAGGGCATAGCGCTCATCTCCAAGCCATGGCTGCACAAACTGTCCAAGATCTATTGCATTTAAGAAAAGTGCTATTGCACCCCACTGTGGATTTAAAATCAATTTCCATAAATAACCGGTTACAAGAATTGCAAGCGTTACTGGAACAAAAATTACTGTTTGAAAAAATCGAGCTCCCTTTAAGCCTTTAGAGCTTAGGATTAACGCAAAAACGAGCCCTAAAACATTTTGAACTACAATATGAATAAAGAAAAAGTACCATGTATTTTGAAAAGCTCCCCAATATCGTTCGGAAAACACAGGATTTGTAAAAAGTTCTTTATAATTCTCCAGCCCAACAAAGACAGTTTGGCCAGATGTCTCGGAAAAAAAACTCAAACGGATAGAATCTGCCAACGGAAACGCCATAAAAAGAGTATAAAATACAAGGGCGGGCAAAATATATACAAGCCACATGTATTGGCCTTTTTTTTGTAATGTCATAATTTCTCCGATTTTTTTAGTGTGTGAAAAATCAAATGACGTTGCCACACCTGGCAACGTCATCATTAACACGTTAGTTTATGGTCGATACCAGCTTCCAACACCCTCAGCAAGTGCATCGGCTGCTGCTTGTGCGCTCATATCACCTTTCATTACTGAAATAACACCTTGGTTCATTAATGCATAACCACTAGGTTCTGCATCCATGAATCTTGGCCACACAAAACGTGCATCTTGAAGTCTGCCTTGTGTGAGACTTAAGATTTCAGCTGCATGTGCATTCTCGATTGGAATAGTAGCATCTATCATTGGGAAGAATCCATTAGGAAGTAGCTTAGCTGCTGCTGTTGCGCCTTCAACTGAACAAAGCCATGATAAGAATGCTTTTGCTTCTTCAGGATATTTTGTTGCAGTATTATAGGTCATACCTGTGTCAGGATGGAATGTAATTGCTTTCTCATTACCAGCAGGTACTGGTGGTGCAAATGTTCCCCATTCAAAAGGTGCTCCATCAAAAGCTCCAGCTGTCCAAGAGCCATCAAAGTACATTGCAGCTTGTCCAGTAGCAAATAATGCAATTGAATCATTATAAGTTAAGGCTTCAAAGCCATTAGGTAGATATTCAGCAACACGCCCCATTGTTTCAAATGCTGCGACCATTTTTGCATCATTTAGAGGAACTTCACCAGCTTCATATGCTAAACGTCCTTCTAGTCCACCAACAAACCCTGGCAAAATTGCCATCATAAAACATTCGTTTATATCCCATTCGTCAGCTAAGCCATTTGCAACAGGAATAATTCCAGCTGCTTCAAATTTTTCTGCTGCAGCAAAAAACTCATCCCACGTTTCAGGAATATCAACACCAACTTCGGCAAACAAGTCTTTGTTAAAATACACAACTTGCACAATAGCAGTAAATGGAATACCAAAGCTCTTTCCATCCTTTGTTTGCCAAGGGGCCAAACTACTTGCTTGGAAGTTATCTTTTAATCCTGGTAAATCTGAAACATCGGCAAAGTAACCATCATCAAATAATTGTTCACCGGTAGCATAAGAACGAGCATACATTAAGTCAGGACCTGTTCCACTTTCTAACTGCAAGCGAAGTGTTGCGTTATAATCTGGTGGATTGGTTGGTTGAAACTCAATGTTCACATTTGGCGCTACTTTTTTATATTCTGCTAAGAGCGCGTTAATTTGGGCAACATCATCTGTTCTCCAAGAACCGAGAGTTAAGTTTATTTCATCACTATCACCGCCCCCACCTGCAAATACTACTCCTGTTGCCAAGAGTACCATCATCAAACATAAAATAACTTTTTTCATATAAGCCTCCTAATCTTTCATGTTTATACATTAACTACATCAATTATTGGACATAATAGGAAATTTGTCAAGGGTGATTTTTCAAATACACGTATTTAGGGTGTAGCAATTAGTCTGACTGAACTCAATAACACAGACAAATAGACTTATTGCGATACTCACCCTTTCCAAGTGCCTCTGCTAAAAACCATGCTACATCTTTGCGCGAAATTTTACTTCCCGCCTTAGGCACAGAATCATCTGAGGTACGAAACGTTTTAGTCATTTCGCCATCTACAAGAGATAAGGGGCGCACAATTAAATAAGTAAAACCGCCGTTTATTATAGCATCTGCAGCTATTTTGTGGTCTGCAATCGCATTCCTAAAAAAGAGCGCTACAAAGAGTTTTGCGATTACTCCGGGCATTTCGCCATGTATTCCAGCGGAGCTCATGTGGTATATTGAATCAACTTCACACTCTTTCATGGCTCCTACTATGTTCAAAATCATATCGCCCAAAAGTGTAGACTTATTATTTGCATTTCCTCCAAGGCACGATACAACTAGATTATTACCTGTAATAACATTTATTAAGTCTTCTTTATTAAAAAGGTTTGCAGTTTTTACGGTGAGATTTTTATCAGAAAAATCAATCTTTGAAATATCCCGCACGACTGCAGTAACGCTGTGGCCTTTTTCAAGTGCAAGTTTTAAAAAAATTTTTCCTGTTTGGCCTGTAGCTCCAAATAATACAATGTTCATACTTAGCCTCCATCTATAGTATAGCACATCTTTACAGACAGAGGGGATAAATTATTTCTTCTGAGCTTCATCCCATATTTTTTTATACCTTTCCCATTCTGTTAAGGCATCAGGAAAATTAGGCGAGGTTTGATATGCAGCTGTTAAAATCCTAAATGCGATGGCATACTTTACATACTCTTTATAGTTTTCAAAAGGTTCAAGCAGTTTGAGTGAAT
>CAYJFX010000079.1:0-8386 GCA_964369735.1 uncultured Treponemataceae bacterium | reverse complement strand
GATATTTCTTTCAAAACCTATCGCCAATTATGTAAAATTGTGCTACAATAGGGGTGTATAGCAATTTTACTTGTAAAGTGAAATTAGACCTATACCGTTATACTATATTCATTGGGTGGGAATACGATGATTGGTGACATAATTGTAATTGTTGTGTGCTTAGGGATTGTTTTAGTTTTTCGTGAAATTGATAAACAAAATAGATCTTTCGAAAAAATAAAAAAGTTCTCTGACAAAATACTAGCGGATTTTGGTGAGTATTTTAAAAGTCAAACATCTCTAATAAAAAATTCTGGTATAGAATTAGACGTAAAGCAAAGTCAAGCTGTTGCTGCAGTAGAGCGTTTCGAAGAAACTATCGAAGAATTTGAGCGGAGAAGTACTTTACTAACAGAAAAGCTTTCAATTGTGGATGACATCGAAAAAAGGCTTGAGCTTTATAATAGCTCAATTAATGACCTATTTGAAATGACCGAGCGAGTTGAAGAAAACTTAGAAAAAATAAGAAGCCATTCAAATCTTGTACACAAGGTTTCTAATCAACTTGATACACACGAAAAACAGCTCGAGAAGATTGAAAAAGATATTCCAAATATTATTATTAATTTAGAAAAACTCAACGAAGAAAAAATGAATATACTCGGATCAGACTTTTCTGCATGGGTTGAGCAGCGAACAGCTGACTTACAAACGCTTGCTGATGCTGCAGTTGATAAAAACGAGCAACTACTTGATGAAATAAAACAAGTGTATGACCAGTCACTTGTTGCTGCAACAGAGAAGGTAAGCAGCTTTGAAGATGAAGCATTTGAAACACTACGAGCTCAAACTATGCAAAGAACTGAAGAGTTTGAAGATGTTCTTTCAAGAAATTCAAAAGACCTCCAAGATTTTATTGACAGAGAGGTTTCCGAGCTAGAAAAAATTCTAAATACTAAGCTTGTTGATGCTGTGAAGGATCAGGAAGAAAAAATGGGCACAACCTTACAGAACTACAACGAGAACACGCTTGAAGAACTTACGCAAATAAAGAATTCATTTGACTCTGAACTGTCGATCTTTGCTGATGCTGTAAAGGATCAGCAAGAAAAAATGAACACAACTTTACAGAGCTATAACGAGAACATACTTGAAGAACTTACGCAAACAAAGAATTCATTTGACTCTGAACTGTCAATGCTTGATGAAAAGACAATTGCAGAAATAGCGCGGCAAAAAGAAGAATTATCATCGTTTGAAAGCAATTTTACTCGAGCCCAAGAAATGATTAAAAATATGGATGAAACGGTGCTTTCAAAGCAAGCTGAAACAAAAGAGTTAGTAGACCGCTTGCAATATCACCTTGAGTCCAATGCTAGTGAGCTAGCAAACATGTTGGATGAAAAAATTGAAAGCTATGAGACCGAGTTTGAAAAGATTGTAGCAGCTTTGCGCCTTACCATGCAAAAACAAACTGATAGCCTTTCAGAAAGCATGGATGAAAGATGCAATGTATTGCAAGGGAGCTTCGACTCTCGCCTTGATGAAATAGATTCTGTTATGAATTCGCTGCGTGACGAAGTGTTGAGAATAAACAATGAAAAGACAACTGAGTTTTTCTTAGCCTTAGATGCTGAAATAAAAGAGGCTCGAAAAGATGCTGAGTATCGTTTAGAGCGCATTAACAGTGTTGGGAAAGATATTGATAACTTAGATGTAAATTTTAGACGCCTAATTGAAATTGCAGAACAACGCATAAACACCGACTTTGATAAGTTTAGAGAAGAGGCAAATACTGCTCAACATGATTTTGAGGCACAGTCAAATGAGTCTTTTGCAGCACTTAAAGAAGGCTTGGATAATATTAACACCGAGCTTAATAATCTCAAAGAGCGCGCTTATGAAAATGTTTCAGAAAAACTACAGTTGTTTGAGGATGACTTTTTTTCTGATTTAGGTAAAAGAAGTGAAGCAATGTCTGAATCTATGATTGATTGGCATCAAGATTTTGATGGTCAATTAGCAGAATTAAAAGCAAATGTAGAAAAAAGCAGGCTTGTAACTGAATCAAAGTTTGCAGAGGATATGAAAGAACACATTGCAGCTACACAAGACCGCTACCGAGAACAAATAAATCGTCTAGAAGAAAGTATGAAGTCTACTGAAGGCGAATACGTTGATAGGCTGCAGCAGATTGAAGCAAATCTTCACGCCTTTTTAGAAGAGCAAAGAAATGAATTCGAAGGCGCAAAAGCAGATTCAGAAGAATATTTCAAATCAGAGCTTAATAATTATGGAGATTTAACTTCAGATAGATTAAAACGCTTTGAGCGAGAACTTGCAGGTCAGCTAAGTCAGCTTGAGCAAACTGTTTCAACAGCACAAGAGGAAACGAGTGGTTCTCTTGAGGGACTCTTAGCAGAGCTTACCTCTTGGCGAGAAAGACTCGATACACAGTTTCAGGAAAACAAAGATATGTATACTGAAAAATTTGAAATCCTACAACAAAATGCAAGGGAACAAATTTCTCAAGTTGAACAAGTCTTCTCAGGTGATGTTGCAAATTATATAAATAAAGCAAAAGAAGAAAGAGATTCTATCAGTGTTGAAATAAATGACCTTAAGGAACAAACACAAAGTTCTCTAAGTTTGTATGAAGCTCGCAGTGAAGAAATGCTTGATGGTTTTAGAAAGGCATATGAGGCTATGCTTGAAGACACTCAAAAGCGTATTCGAGGAGAAAATACCGATGCTGAGCAACGTGTTAGAGCTTTAAAAACAATGGTACAAGAAGTAAGACAAGAAAGCGAAGACATGCAAGAAAAAATGGTTCTTAAAATTCAAACAGAAGCAAATCTTTTAAAAATGAGCATGGACGACGTAGATAAAAAACTCAAACAGTTTGTTGCACAAACACAACTTTTTGAAAAAACTGACGAGATGAAAAATGAACTTGAAAATCAAATGTCAGATTTACGAACACAGCTTACACGATTTGAAAACTTTAAACAGGTTACAGACAGTATTGAGTCGCAGTTTTCAAAAATTAGAAAGTTAGACGATGAAACAATAAATAGAATGCAACGTTTGTCGGCTGAAAAAAATCGAATTGATTCTTTAGAATCAGATTTTTCAAAGCTAATTACCTTGTCAGGTTCAATGGATCAAAAAATTACTGATCTAAAAAGTACAAACGATGAGCTTCAAATTTTACAGGTTGAAGTTCGACGTTTCCAAGAAACACTTGGGGAAATTTCTTCTCGCTATGACAGGCTAGAAAAGAAATCACCGGTATTAGACCAAACAATGACTGATATTGATAAGACATTTGAAAATTTACGTGAGATTGAAGATCGACTTGCAGCTTGTGCACAGGATACTATGGAAATACCAGAAACTGTGGGTAATCTCAAGTCTGATATATCAAGTTTATTGGAACATTCTCGTTCAATAGCCGATGTTATGGATAAATTACAAGATCTTGATTCTGTGCTTGCAAACACTACTAAGCAAGTAGCGGTTGTAGAGAAGGCTCGGGATGGAATTGTAAAAGTTGAATCGCGCTTAACAGATATGATCAAAGAGGCAAAAGATCAAGTTAATCTTTATAAAGCCGTAAAAGAGGGTGGAAAGAAAAATGATCCAGGGGCACCTCCAATTGCTGTTAGAGAAAATGTTATTAAGTTAGCCCACCAAGGGTGGAAGAGTGAGCAGATTGCACAAAGCTTAAATCTTCCTCGAGGTGAAGTTGAGTTAATACTTGACTTTTATGGAAGTCAAAATAGATAGGATTTGAGGATTCAAGAGCTTCTTTTAGTTTTATTATGTATCATTAGAGGTACTTAAAGAAAACTCATTAAGAAGCTCTTTTCGTACCTCTTGCAAGATTTCAATATCACGCGCAGGATCTGCTAAGCCAAGGGTTAAATATCCTGACTGTTGAATTCCACTTACTTCGCCAGGGCCACGCAACCGTAGATCTTCTTCTGCAATATAAAACCCATCGGTGCTTTCATGCATAACTTTTAAACGTGCCTTGCCAAGCTCAGAGAGCTTTTGAGAGTACAACAAAAAGCACGCTGACTGTTCACTTCCACGACCAACTCGGCCGCGTAATTGGTGAAGGGCTGCAAGCCCAAAGCGCTCTGCATGTTCTATAACCATTGAAGTTGCATTTGGAACGTCTACACCAACTTCAACTACACTTGTGGCTACAAGAATTTGTATTTTATTATTCCTGAAGTCTCGTAAAATCTGGCTTTGAGTTTTGTCATCAATTTTTGAATGAATAAGAGCACAAACATACTCAGGGTATACTTGCTCAGATAAAAATTGGTACATGTATTCAGCTGACTTTAATGCAGTTTTTTCGACTGGTTCAAACTGTAGATCTTCAGGTAGTTTATCAGCTCTTTCTTCAGATGTAAAAATTTCTTGATCTTCAATTCTCGGATATACAAAGTATGCTTGGTGGCCTTTTTTTAGTTCGAGGCGAACCGCTTCATAAGCACGAGCTTCATTTCCTTGTCTTGTAAGGTGTGTAATAATAGGTTTTCTTCCTAATGGCATTGTTGATATTGTTGATACATCTAAATCACCATATACTGTAAGTGCAAGTGTTTGTGGAATTGGTGTTGCACTCATCATTAAAACAGCAGGGTTAGAGAATGCTTCTTGCTTTGCAGATGAAAGGGAGGTTCGACCCTTATCAATGATTGCATTTCGTTGAATGACCCCAAATCGATGCTGCTCATCAACAATTACTAATTTTAAGTTATTGTAAACGACGCTCTTTGAAAAAAGTGCGTGCGTACCAATTATAATATCTATGTTGTTTTCCTTAAGCTCTTTAAGCAAAACAGTACGTCCTTTAGCTTGTATGTTCCCTGTTAAAAAAGCTACGCTTACACCTTTTGAGTTAGATTTTATAATTGGCTCAAGCATTTTGGCAGCATTTTCTGCATGTTGTTTAGCCAATATCTCTGTAGGAGCTAGTATTGCACATTGCCCTCCCCAATCTACTACACGTAAGCAGATAAAAAAAGCAACAAGTGTTTTCCCAGAGCCTACATCTCCTTGCAATAGCCGAGACATTTGAAATGGCTTCAAGTCATCCTGGCTTGGAGTTATAAAGCCTGCATCGATTTCAGAGTTTAATTGTATTATAACAGTGATTTGGTCTTCTGTTAAATTAAAGGGGAGTCTTTCTAGAAGTTGCTTTTGGCTTGGTGAGGCTGTTCGCTTTAAACATTCTAGAGCAGTTTCATTTTTTTCTCTTTCAAAAAATGGCCCGCACATTATATTTTTTTTTCTTTCTGAAACTCTATGAATTATTTTCTTTTGAAAATGGTAGAGCTCTTCAAAAATAAGTGAGCGCTTAGCATCTATCGCTTCTTGCAGCGTTGACGGATTGTGAATTGCCTGTACTGCTTCTTGTTTGTGCAGGAGATGGTATTTTTCAATAAGGTTATGAGGGAGTTCATCTTCAATTCCAAGGGAGTATTCCTTAAGCGCTTGCAGCATTGTTTTTCGCACCTGACGTTGCCCTAACCCTTGTGTTAGTGGATATATTGAAATAACAGCGCTATCAGGTAAAGCCTTGCCCTCAAAGTTGTCAAGGCTTCCATGCTTAGATATGAGCTGTGCGTCGAAACTCGAACATTGCAGCTCCCCCCTTCTCATACTAAACGATCCTGTTACACTGATAATAGATCCAACCGGCAAGCTTTTTTGAAAAAAAGGTCTATTAAAACAAATAAGGGAAGCTGTCGACGTTTTGTCTTTTATAACAATTTTCAATGTTTTCATTCTGCCAAATCCAAACCACTCATGTGCAATAACTTCTGCAAGGGTATGCATTTTTGACTGTAAATTAAAACTTGAAAGAGGTACAATTTTTGTTCTATCTTCCCAATCACGAGGGTAATAGGAAAATAAGTCTGCTATAGTAAAGACATTAACATTAGAAAAGCTTTTTGCAAGACTTTGTCCAACTCCTGTGATATTTGTGATAGGAATTTCAATGTCTCGCAGTTTCATATATCGTTTATTATGCGCCGTACAACATTAGTGATAGCATCGATATTACATAACCAAGCCCATATTGAATTACTAACCCTATTGCAAGCAATATCATAAGTGAATATTTCATTTGAATAAATCTGTTTTTTGTAAATAGAGGTACTATTTTTTGAATTACGGGAGCTAATAGAAGGTCAATATTTTGCCAAATTTGTCCTTGGTTTTTATTAAGAAGGTTTGCGATTAAGCGTATTAGAACTAAAATATTAAAAAAGGTTAATAGTGATGATAATACAGACCATGCCATGCTTATTGTGATTCCGATAATTATTCCGATTGAAAATGATCGTGTTGTAGCAATTTGATTTAAAATATTCGAAATAAGCATAAGAACTGCAAAGGCAAATATAGGAGAAATATCAACTCCTTGCCGGCGCAGTGGGTTTAGTTTTCTAAATATGTTTAACCAAGGGTCAGCAATTTGTGAAAGCAATTTACCAATAGTGCTATACGCAAGGGAAGGAACCCACGTAATAAAAACTCGTACTAAGCAAATAAGCATGTACACAGAAACAACTGAACTTAAAGTTGAAAGGGCAAAGTATATAATATCCATATATAAAATATACTAAAAAGTTAGCGTAAATACAAGTGCGAGTAAAGGAAATATTAATAATCATGCTTGAGCTTACTGTAGCACGTTACTCAAGCCAAACGTTTTCAACGATAGGACTATCGAGTAATTTTTCTATAAAATCATCTGATGAGGGTACCATTCCTAAGCGTTTTGACTTTATGGTATATTTTTTTCCAAGGTTTGTGATATGCATAACTAAAGAGCAATTGCCATCAACAGATTCTAAGTAATCTTGAATTTCTGTAAGCTCTGGACTTTGCCCTTGTTGAGCTGCGCCTAGTGCGAAATGGATATGTACTTCTTTGAACGACTTTTCCTTTAAGCTTGCAATATCTAAAATTTCATCGACTAAAAAGGATGGTTCTCCTCTTGATGTATCGACTTTGCCCGACATAGCAATTACTACATCATCGGCTATTCTACTTCTCATTAGCTCCCATATTTTTGGGAAAAACGTTATGTCAAATGTTCCATCGGTATCTTCAAGTTTTGCAAATGCCATTGCCTTACCTTTTTTTGTCATAATTGGTCGCAAGGCTTTTACCGTTCCTAAGACAGTATATGGTTTTTCAGGTGTTGCTAATTCAGCAGTTTTTGATGTTAAGGTAATCGACTTTTCAATAATTTTCTTATAATCATCTAGAGGATGTCCTGATATATAAAACCCTATAAGCTCTTTTTCAATTCTAAGTTTTTCAAGTTGAGGCCAATCTTCCATTTGCTCGAAAATAAAAGGCGCGTATTCTGCTTCATCTACATCCCCAAAAAGACTTACTTGTCCATTTGCTTTATCATTTTTTATGTTTGTTACATAGTCTACTGCCCTTTCTAAATTTGAAAGGAGGGTAGGTCTATTTTGTCCAAGATGATCATACGCTCCTGTTCTAATAAGAACGTCAATAGCCCGCTTATTCACCGTGTGTAAGTCTACTTTTTCGAGAAAATCCATAAAGCTTTTATATGGGCCTGCCTTTTCACGTTGAGAAATTATCTCTTCAGCTGCAGCTTCGCCTAAGCCTTTAATGCCAGTTAGCCCATAAACAATACGCCCATCTACCACATCAAAAACCTTTGAAGATCTATTTACATCAGGTGGGTCAATAGAAAGACCCATTGAATGCCCTTCTTCAATGTAGACAGGCAGCTTATCGGTACTTGAAATTTCATTTGTTAAGTTGGCTGCAATAAATTCTGCAGGAAAGTTTGCTTTGAGGTAGGCGGTTTGATATGCTAAAACAGAATATGCTGCAGCGTGGCTTTTGTTAAATCCGTAGCCAGCAAAAGGTATCATTATTTCAAAAATTTCATCCGCTTTTTCTTTGCTAAAACCATTTGCAATGGCACCCGCACGGAATTTTTCTTTTTGTTTTTCCATTACTTCTACTTTCTTTTTACCCATGGCGCGTCTGAGCTCATCCGCTCCACCTAGGGAGTAGCCTGCAATCCTTTGGGCAACTTGCATAACTTGCTCTTGGTACACCATAACGCCATATGTTTCTTCTAAAATATCTTTTAGGCAAGGGTCTGGATACTTAATTGTTTCAGGTTTAAACTTTCCTTCAACAAATTGGTCAATGTATGCCATAGGGCCTGGACGATACAATGCGTTTAGGGCTATCAAATCATCGAGTTTTCTAGGTTGAGCTTGTTTTAATACCTTTTGCATACCAGCACTTTCAAATTGGAATACAGCTGCAGATTTTCCCGCACAGAAAAGGTCGTATGTTTTTTCGTCTTCTTCACTTTGCT
>CAYJFX010000078.1:0-8406 GCA_964369735.1 uncultured Treponemataceae bacterium | reverse complement strand
CAGAAGTTATTGATATTCGCTGGATTAACCCATTAAACTACGAAAAGCTTGTTGAATCTGTAAAAAAAACAGGAAGATTAGTGCTAGCAAGTGATGCTGCAGAACGTGGTTCATACCTACATACTATTGCTTCAAACATGCAAACATTAGCCTTTGATTATTTGGATGCACCTATTGCTGTTGTTGGAAGCCGAAACTGGATTACTCCAGCTCCTGAATGTGAAGAATACTATTTCCCACAAGTTTCATGGATTTTAGATACTATTCACGAAAGAGTGTTACCATTAAAAGGACACACAAGTTCAACTGTTCAAACAAGATTGGACATTATTCGAAAGAATAAAATGGGAGTTTAATCAATTAATAATTAATAATGCATAATTATTAATTATGATAGCAGGAACAAGGAAGCTTTCTAATGCAAGAAAGATTTCTTGTTCTTGCAATGTTTAAAAAGGAGAGGAAATGAATACCGATTCACTATACGCAAAAATTAACGATTTTTCACTTACTGCAGATGAAAGACTCGTCGCATTAAAAGAATGGGTTACAAGTGGTGGAGAGAAAACTTTTCCTCCTTTAAAAAAAGAAATTAATAATCACATACACACTATCTATAGTTTTAGCCCGTATACTCCGTCTATGTCTGCATTGCGGGCTAGACAAGCAGGTTTGCAAACAGCTGGTTCAGTTGACCACGATTCACTTTCAGCTGCTGAAGAAATGCAAAAAGCATGTAAAATAGTAAAACTCGGCTGTGTTACCGGATTTGAAGTTCGAGTAAGCTTTAAGAAGACAGCCTTTGCAGATAAAAAAATTAACAACCCAGACTCAGAAGGCATTGTATACATGACCATTCAAGGGGTTCCAAAACAAGCAAGGGAAAAAGTTGCAGCATTTTTAAAACCATTACAAGAAGCGCGCTTGATGAGAAGCAGAAAAATGGTAGAAAGTTTAAATGCAACTCTTACATCTCTTGGCTTTGAAAATCTTAATTTCGACACAGATATTTTACCTCTTTCAAAAAATTGTGAAGGTGGCGGTCTTACAGAAAGACACATACTCTATGCCCTTTCTTTATCTTGCATTAAAAAGTTTGGAAAAGGAAAAACCTTAATTGATGCATTAAAACAAAAAATGAAACTAGACATTTCATCAAAAATAGAAGAAGTTCTTTTAGATGAAACAAATATACACTATGAATATGACCTCCTTGGCGTTTTTAAAAGTAGTTTTTTACCTCAATTCTTTATTCAACCAAATGAAGATGAAGCCATTGATGTTGAGCTCGTTACAAAATTTGCTCAAGAAATTGGGGCTATTCCAGCATATGCATATCTAGGCGATATTGAAGAGTCCGCAACGGGAGACAAAAAGGCAGAGAAATTTGAAGACTCCTTTTTAGACGAACTTTTTCCAGCCTTAAAAAACCTTGACTTTTTAGCTATTACCTATATGCCACCAAGAAACACAAAGGAGCAGCTTTTGCGCGTACAAGCCTTGTGTAAAAAATATGGCTTTATGGAAATATCGGGTGTAGACATTAATTCTTCTAGACAAAGCTTTAACTGCCCAGAATTATCTCTCCCTGAATTTAGTCACCTTATTGATACAACATGGGCATTAGTTTCACATGAAAGGTTAGCTTTTTTAGATGAGCGGTATGGCCTTTTTTCTGCTAAAAACCCTAAGGCTTCTTTGCCATTAGAAAAGAGAATAGAATTGTATGCAGAAATTGGCTCTACTTTAGAACCAATAGGAAACCTTTCAAAGGAAGAAGCCTTATTAAAGTGTGAAGTATAAAGAAGATATGTTAACCGTAGGTTGACACGTAATATAGCTTGTCAACTGGCAGTTGACAATGCAAAGGAAGGAAAACATGAAAACAGAAATACTGCTTGCACCCATATTACGTGGAGCAATAATGAAACAGGTAAACAGGCCTTGGGCTGTTTCATATTGTGAAAACATAACAGAAAAGGGATTAGAAGTAGCTATAGCAAGTGGAATAGAAAAATCCGAAAACCAAATTGCTGAGATTCTTGTAAACGAAATTGAAAAGTGCGCGAGTGCAATTCCATCTATCATTACCATATCAGTTGACGGTGAAAAGTTGAGTTTCAAGACAGCTCCAAATTGTCAAGAAATGGAAAAGAGCTGTGCCGCCTTTTTTTGGGGTAAAGACAGTTTTGAAAATTGTGAATCGAGAGCCGATGTTGTTAAAGATAGAGTTGCTCTTGTAACCGGTGGGGCGCAAGGTTTTGGAGAAGAGATTGTTAGAGGCTTGATAAAAGAAGGCTCTACTGTTTTTATTGCCGACCTCAATATTGATGGCGCAAAAGCACTTGCACAAACATTAAATGATGAATACGGAAAAACTATTGCATTTGGTGTAAAAGTAAATGTTGGAGAAGAGGATTCGGTTATTGAACTCTTTAACGAAATAATACAAATTGCAGGTGGAATTGACCTTTGCGTTAGTAACGCAGGAGTATTACGCGCTTCAAGTATTTTAGAACAAGATATGAAATCGTTCCAATTTGTTACTGATATAAACTACACCGCTTTTGCAACTATTACAAAGCACTGCGGCCTTACGGTGAAACGACAACATGCTGCAAATCCAGAATGGACTACTGATATTATTCAAATTAACTCCAAGTCTGGGCTTGAAGGCTCCAACAAAAATGGATCTTACGCAGGTGGAAAGTTTGGTGGCATTGGCTTAGTGCAGAGCTTTGCCATGGAATTGGTGACCTATGGAATAAAAGTAAACGCTATTTGTCCAGGTAACTTTTTTGACGGCCCTCTTTGGTCAGATCCCGAAAAAGGTTTATTTGTGCAATACTTAAATGCGGGAAAAGTTCCTGGTGCAAAAAACATTGCAGATGTGAAGGCTTTTTATGAAGCTAAAGTGCCAATGAATAGAGGTTGTTACGGAATAGATGTATTAAGAGCAATTTTCTATATTGTTGAACAAAAATATGAAACAGGACAAGCTGTACCCGTAACTGGCGGACAGGTAATGCTTAAGTAATTTACAATGCACAATGTACAATTATTTTTTGTGAAGTATTTTATGCACTTTGGAAGGAAGACTGAACTGCACAAAAACCATTATGCATTGTAAATTATACATTATAAATTAACTTAGGAGGAAACATGGAATATGCTATTGCGGTCATTGATATTGGAATGACAAATAAAAAAATTGCAATTTATGATGAAAAACTACAGCAGTTAGATGCGGTATATAAGTGTTTTGATGCAATCACTGTTCAAGAACCTAAAACAGGAAACCCTGTTGATGCGCATGACTTAGAGGGAATAGAAGCATGGTTTTTTGAAAACCTTTCTTCTTTTGCAAAAAAATATCCTATAAAAGCTTTGGCAATTAGCACGCACGGAGCCACCTTTGTATGTGTTGATGAGCATGGCAAGCCCTGTGCCCCATGTGTTTTTTACACGCACGAACCAGGAAACGAATTTCAAAACAACTTTCACAAACTATGTGGATCAAAAGAGGAATTACAGAAAACAACTTATTCTCCTGCTTTTGGTGCAATGATAAACCCCGCAAAGGGAATTGCCTATTTGCAACAATTCTTTCCTGGGCATTTTGAAAAAACTAAAACTATTTTATACTATCCTCAATATTGGGGGTTTTTATTTACAGGAAAAGCAGGCATCGAGCCAACATATGCCGGCTGTCATACCTACCTTTGGGATCACAAAAACAGTGACTGGTCACACGTTGTTGACAAGCTAGGAATTCGAAACGTAATGCCTAGCAATTATAAAAACACCTATGAAGCCCTTGGGAAAATAAGTCCTCTCATCGCTGAAAAAACAGGTCTAAATCCTGAAACCATTGTAACAATGGGTATCCACGATTCAAATGCTGCGCTCTTACCGTATTTGTCAAGCAAAGACAAGGGTGATTTTGTTCTTAATTCGACGGGCACATGGTGTGTTTGTATGCACCCTCAAGAAAGCCTAGAATTTACTGAAGATGACATTGGAAAAATTGTATATTTTAATCTTTCGGCTTTGCGAAAACCAGTTAAAACCTCTATTTTTGTTGGAGGGCTTGAGCTTGACACCTACGTTTCATTGTACAAAAAAATCAATAATACAAAAGAGTTTCCATCCTTTAGCTATGATACGGTCGATGCCGTTTTAAATGAAATGGATACATTTGTAATACCAGAACTGTTACCAAATTCAGGTCAATTTGCAGGCTCTAAGCCAGGTATTTGGGAAAAAGGAACATTTTACCCTCTTGAAGACATTCAAAGTGGAAAAGCTATTCCTCAAGTAATGTACAAAGAGCAGCGTTTCTTTTCTGTGCTTGACTTATCACTTGCCTTTCAAACAGAAATTGCATTACAAAGAACAGGTTTGCAGCCAGGTACAAATATTTTTACCGAAGGTGGCTTTAGAAAAAACAAGCTATACAATGCATTATTGGCAACTCTTCTCAATAAAAATCCCGTGTACCTCACTAATATGGAGGAGGCATCGGCGGTGGGAGCTGCAATGACAGCAGGAATGGCCTTAACAGGGAAGAACCTTGAAGAGTTTGCTTCCTCTGTAAACATAGAGTATATCCCTGTAGATATGGCGCCTATTCAAAAAATAGATGCTTACAAGCAGGCATGGCACAATTTAGCCACAGTAAAATAATTCACTAATAAGGAGTATTATATGAAAACAAAAGCTGTACGTTTATACGGTGTAAACGATTTACGCTTGGAAGAATTTGAACTTCCTCAAATTAAAGATGATGAAATTTTGGCGAAGGTTATTTCAGATTCAATTTGTATGTCCAGTCACAAACTTGCAATGCAAGGTGAAGGCCATAAGCGAGTGCGTCACGATTTACAAAAAAACCCAATAATTATTGGGCATGAGTTTTGTGGTGAATTAGTAGAAGTTGGAAAGAAATGGCAAAGTCAATTTAAAGCAGGGCAAAAATTTGCTATTCAACCAGCTTTAAATAAGGATGGCACACTTTGGGCGCCAGGATACTCATACGAGCATATCGGTGGAGATGCAACATACATTATTATCCCTGCAGAGGTAATGGAGCTTGGATGCCTTCTTGATTACAATGCCGATTGCTATTATTTAGGCTCAATTGCCGAGCCGGTTTCTTGCGTTGTTGGTGCATACCATGCACAATATCATACAACAGGAGGAAGCTATGTTCATCACATGGGGATTGTCGAAGGCGGAACAATGGCCCTGTTAGCCGGCGTTGGCCCAATGGGGCTTTCTGCCATAGACTATGCAATTCATTGTGACAGAAAACCAGGAACGATGATTGTAACCGACATTGATGATGAACGACTTGCTCGTGCTCAAAGCCTCATAACAGTAGAGGAAGCAAAAAAGAATGGTGTTAACCTTATCTATGTAAACACTAAAGATATTGCAGACCCTGTTAGTCATTTAAAAGAACTTAACGGTGGAAAATTATTTGATGATGTATACGTGTTTGCACCAGTAAAGCCCGTTTTAGAGCTTGGGGATGCCCTGCTTGGACATGATGGATGCTTAAACTTCTTTGCAGGTCCAACGGACACAAGCTTTAGCGCAACAATGAATTTTTATAATGTTCATTACGAATCTCATCATATTGTTGGAACTTCAGGTGGTAACACCGATGATCTCAAAGAGTCTCTTAAAATGATGACAGAAGGAAAACTAAACCCCGTTTCAATGATAACTCACGTAGGAGGACTCAACGCTGTAGCAGAAACCACCATCAACCTCGATAAGATTCCTGGTGGCAAAAAACTTATTTATAC
Organism: uncultured Treponemataceae bacterium; assembly: GCA_964369735.1. Lineage (GTDB taxonomy): Bacteria > Spirochaetota > Spirochaetia > Treponematales > Treponemataceae > CAYJFX01. The sequence continues at coordinate 2,593 of CAYJFX010000078.1, read as the reverse complement.
CCACAAAAATCTTCCGCTCGTAGCCCTTAGCGAACTGCGAGAAAAAGGAAAAGATTGTCCTCTCTTTGCAAAGCTTGCAGATGTTGTGGAAAATAACAATGGTCTTTGGTGTAAAGAAGCCGAAGACATTTTATTGGCTGAAGCTGAAGAGATTTAGGGTGTTACTTTAGCATACAAAGAGCTTCCTAAAAAGGAGGCTCTTTTTTATTTTAAGTCGGGTTTTCTTCTCCCCCCAAAGGGTCTAAACCATACAATTTTGCCAATTGCTTTCGTAAAGAATCCATGTCTTTTGAATATGGAGCCGTAAAAGATAATCTTTCCTGTGTCGTTGGATGAGTAAACTCAAGTCTATACGCATGAAGAGCAAGCCTATCCAACAAGGGTCTTTCTTCAAAAGCATCTCCCTTCCACGAACGCTTTATATCTGAAAGTTTGATAGCTTTTTGATTTCCCCCGTATAGTGGGTCGCATACTATTTGAAAGCCTTCATGCAATAAATGCGCCCTAATTTGGTGTGTGCGTCCTGTAATAGGCCTCGCTTCAATCCATGAAAAGGCATTACAGGATCCAAGTAGTAAAAACTCTGTTTTAGAAGGCTTGCCTTGCCGCTTATTTACAACACTTCGATGTCTTGCATCTCCATCAATCATAAGAGAAACATCGCACAAGTGATTTGTCCAAAGAGGCCGCCCATACACAAGAGCATGGTATATTTTTTTAACATCTCGTTTTTCAAACGCCATACTTAACTCTCTGTGAGCCTCCTTTGTTTTTGCATACACAATAAGCCCAGATGTGTCTTTATCTATTCTATGAACGGCCAGTAGTTTTCCATGCTTTTCTTCTGCTAAGATATCCAAACGTGGTGCATCATTATCATAACGATCTGCTGCAGTTAAAATGCCAGAAGATTTATTAAATACAATTATATCTGAATCTTCAAAAATGACGGTAAAACTTTCTCTTTTTTTCATAATAAAACTATACACCACAATAAAAATTTTAACAAGAGCAAAAAAATCAGAAGGATTTTATAAAAATATTTTTTTATCTATAAAAAAAGCTTGATTAATTTTCTTTTTTTTGCTATATTTTGAACATCGATCATTATTAATCGTATAATATATTATTAGGAGAGACACATGTCACGATTTACACTACCAAGAGATATCTACTTTGGTGCAGGCAGCTTAGCTGAATTAAAAAATATAAAAGGGAAAAAGGCCATCGTTGTAGTTGGCGGTGGTTCAATGAAGCGCTTTGGTTTTTTAGACAAAACAGTCGCTTACTTAAAAGAAGCAGGAATGCAAGTTGAATTATTTGAAAATGTTGAACCAGATCCTTCTGTTGAAACAGTAATGAAGGGAGCCCAAGCTATGAGAGACTTTGGACCAGACGTTATAGTTTCAATTGGTGGAGGTTCACCTATTGATGCTGCTAAAGCAATGTGGATTTTCTACGAATATCCAGAATTTACTTTTGAAAAAGCTATTATTCCTTTTGGCCTACCTACGCTACGACAAAAAGCAATTTTCGTTGCTATCCCATCTACATCAGGGACCGCAACAGAAGTTACAGCTTTCTCTGTAATTACAGATTACGAAAAAGGTATTAAATATCCTTTAGCAGATTATAATATCACACCAGACATTGCAATTGTTGATCCTGAAATTGCAGAAACAATGCCTAAAACATTAACAGCACACACAGGTATGGACGCTCTTACACATGCTATGGAAGCATATGTTTCAACTGTTGCAAACGACTTTACTGATCCATTAGCTCTAAAAGCTATTAAAATGGTATATGATTTCCTCTACGATTCATTCGAAGGTAAAAAAGAAGCTCGCGAAAAAGTTCACTATGCACAATGTTTAGCAGGTATGGCATTTTCAAACGCCCTTTTAGGTATAGTTCACTCAATGGCTCACAAAACTGGTGCAGCGTTTGAAAAAGGACACATTCCACACGGATGCGCTAATGCTATGTACTTACCTCAAGTAATTAGATACAACGCAAAAGATGCACGTGCAGCAGAAAGATATGCAGAAATTGCTCAATTTGTTGGTTTAAAAGGCGCAAACACAGCTGAATTAGTAGCAGCACTTGTAAAATCAATTGAAGACTGTAATGTTAAATTAGATATTCCATTATGCATTAAAGACTTTGAAAATGGAATGGTTAGTGAAGAAGAATTCTTATCAAAAGTTGAAGAGATTGCTGTTAATGCAATTGGTGATGCTTGTACAGGATCTAATCCGCGCCAACCCACTCCAGCAGAAATGACACAATTACTAAAAGATTGTTATTACGGAACACCAACCACCGTTTAATTTCTCCTCCTTATTTTGGGAGCCTTTGATGGCTCCCTTTTTTTATGCTTTAGTTTTTGAAAATTTTTTTTCAGCAGGTTTTTTTTGTGCTGCTTTTTTGACCAGAGTTTTGCTCGGTTCCTTTTTTTGTACTACCTTTTTCACTGGAGGTTTCGCAGGAACCTTATCCCCATCATGAATTACAACTTGTGCAAATGGTATCTCGATTTTTGCCTCATCATATACTTTTTTTATTGCAATATATATTTGATTTTTTGCTG
>CAYJFX010000077.1:2320-8415 GCA_964369735.1 uncultured Treponemataceae bacterium | reverse complement strand
AAATAAGTACCTTCCATTTGTCGCCAATGAGCATAATGGTTGTTTCTACGGGACAAGGTGATAAATCTTTTTTTGGCATACTATATCCTCTGGTTTCTAAAAGTAACTATATGATAATATAGTACTTACTTTACATTATGGGCTATAGTATGATAATATAACTGAAAGACAAAAAAGTCAAGTAATATTTGGAGGTAAGAATGACAATTCAAGAAATCTATGAACATTTTGACAAAATAGGAACCGTGAGTTTTTCAACAATTGATGGCGAATATCCGCAAGCTAGAATGGCACACTTTAGAGCGTGGGATGAGGATGGCATGTATTTTATGACCATGCATACAAAGCCATTCTATAAGCAACTAAAAGAAACGGGCAAGGTTGCCGTAAGTGGACTTTGTGCAGATACTCAAATAGAACATGCCGATAACGGAGAGTACGCTTTTAAGCCAGGGTATGCCATACGTATTTCTGGGGATGTAAAAGAAGTTTCTATGGACGACATTAAAGCAAAGAATAATCCCCTTTTTGATTATTGCATTAAAGACCAAGAAAAATATCCTGCCATGGTTATTTTTTGCTTGTTTAGGGCAAAAGGTGATGTATTCGATTATGACTTCGAAAAAAGTAATCGCGACCATAAACTTGAGCGCATTACTTTTTCGTATGGTGGTATGGAAAAGCCTATTCTAGGATTAGAAATAAGTAAAGACATTTGTATTGCTTGTGGAAAATGTGAAAAAGTATGCTCTTTTAATGCGGCACACAAAGCAAAAGAAAAGTATGAAATAGATAGAACTAGATGTGATGTTTGCGGAGACTGTTACATACATTGCCCAGTACAAGCAATTTCAACGCTTGGAAAGTAGACTTGACCAAACTTATTACAAAACTTACAATACAGTAAAGACAAAAAATACGGAGTAAGCATATGGATAAAAATATCGATTTTGTAAATACGGCAAAAATTGAAAGAACAATAAAAGCATTGTCAGAAAATAACATCAATGGCTATTTTATAAAAAGTAAAGATGACCTCATTTCAAAAATTAAAGATTTAGTTCCAAAGGGAAGCACGGTAGGAGCTGGTGGGTCAATGACATTGGTAGAATCTGGAGTAATGGAATTATTAAAAAGCGGAGAGTATGCATTTTTAGATAGGAGCGTCCCTGGCTTAAGCGCTGATGACATTAAAGATATTTACAGAAAATCCTTTGCAGCAGATGCATACTTTACAAGCACAAATGCGCTAACTGAAAAAGGTGAAATTTACAATGTAGATGGCAATGGCAATAGGGTTGCTGCGATGATCTATGGACCTGATAAAATAATTATTATATGTGGGGTAAATAAAATTGTAAAAACATTGGATGATGCAATACATAGAAATAGGGAAATGGCAGCCCCTGCAAATGTAAAACGATTAGAGCGAAAAACACCCTGTGCAACTACAGGACAATGCATGGACTGTAAATCGCCTGAAAAAGTCTGCAGGGCTTTTACAACCATTACAAGCCAAGGCAACAAAGACAGAATGCATGTGCTCATTTTAAATGAGGCTTTTGGATATTAATGCATACATAAAGAGCTGCAAGGGGCTGTCGTAAGAAAATATTCAAAGCCACTTATTGGAAAAATAAGCACCCAAGATAACAAATAAAACCCCATTAAGGCCACAGTGCAGAAATCCTAGTTGCGTGAAAAGGCTTCATGGCCACGCTCGAGGTAAAGCTTTTTTGTAAAATGGTGCCTCTGTAGCAGCACTTTTTTTATAAAGTATAAAAACATCTCTTTAACAATAATTTAATTGAAAAAACTCTTATTCTACGATATAATTAAAACATAGATAAAAGTGGTGTAGTATGTGTAAAAACAAGATTATAAAAGCAATAGCTTCTCTTTTTCTCCTGTGTATGTTACCGCCACTATTTACAAATGAAAATACCTCTATTATTGTTGCAAACACAAAACCTGCCTATACTCTCTCACTAAAGGAATCCTCCCCTAACCTTACCATTATTGAGTGTGATTTTTCAAATAGTTTACGTGTTTTTGAAGATGGTAAAAATGTAGCGACGTATGCAACTGCTGCGATACCACTTGCAAACATTCACCCAGACTACGCCTTTACTCCGCACTTTGTGGAAACAGTTATTATTGCTATTGATAGAAGTCAAACCTTAGAAGCAGTAACAGGGTGGAAAGACCTCTTAAACAGCACTTCCCCCATAAGTTTTTCTTTTGGAAAAGCTATTGGAGAAATGGTATGGAACACTCCAGAAAACTATCATATTATAACAGCAATGGCAAAAGCACTATATGGTACTTATGATATAGCATCAATTGCACAAGATTTTCGAAAACTTAATAAAAGCGGGCGCTTTTTTACAAACGATACTACAAAGCCGATCTCTGTTATGTATGATTCAGATGCGGTGCGCCTCATACAAGAGGGGCGAAATTTAGAAATAATATTTCCCAAAGAGGGAACACTCAGTTTTGTTATGGGCATCTTGCACAAAAATGATATTACCATAAACAAAGCAGAACTCGATCAAGCATTAATTAATAACGCTTTTCGATTACTGGATGGTAGCGCAAACGCTTCATATCCTCCAAATGAGTTATATTCAGGTGCAGAGATTGTTGACAATTACACTGAGTATAATAGCGCCGTTGTCACAATAGACTCTATTATGAGGCGTGACTCCTTTGATGTTAAGCGATACGGCTTTGCTAACACAAAAGAAAGAACAATAGGATATATTCTTTGCATAATTGCTGTAATACTATACCTCGTTTCTATTTTGCAAAGAGTAACACAAAAAAATATCCGAAACTCACTTATTATTATGTGCGTGTTAGAGCTATTGCTGGCAACAACGCAGCATATTAAATCAATTCTTTCAGCCAATCCTAACCTAGAAACATTTTTATGGTATGCGTTTTATTTTCCTTTTGTTTTGATTCCAGTATTTTTTGTCTATGTCGCGGTAGTTACAGGAAAACAAGGCAGAAAAGATGTTCCGTTAGCCTATAAAATTTACTTTGTTCTTTCGTTTCTTCCAATTATTTTTGTTGCAACAAACAACCTTCATCAACAAGTATTTGAAGTGTATGACTACTATCATACATACTTTTATTATAATTGGGGCTACTATGTTGTAATGGCTTGGATCTATGGTAGCATAGCCTTTGCCTTAACACTTTTAATTATAAAGGCATTTCAAAACCCAAGAAAATGGGCATTTGTACTACCGATTCTTGCAAGTATTATTACATTATTATATACCATTGGAGTTATACTCAGAGTACCTATTGCAAGAGACTTTGAAGTAGGGTATGCTACAGGCATTGCTCTTCTATTGTTTACAGAAGCTTGCATACAAAGTAGACTTTTTCCAATTAATAGGGGCTATAAAAGACTGTTTTCAAAATCAAGCCTATGGATGGAAATTCATGATATAAAGGATGCCCTGGTACTACGTTCTGACAATGAAAGAATCATAGATAACAACTATGTATTACGAAAAAGTCCAATTCCAGGTGGGAGCTTTTTATTTTATGAAAACTACACTTTACTCAACAACACGAAAAATGAACTCGCTATTAAGAATCAGCTTCTAAAGAATAATAACCTCGTATTAAAAGAAAAGACAAAGATAGATGCAGACCTTGCAGCCCTTTCAGTTCAAAAAGAAGTATACAAAAGCATAGACAAAACACTAAAGCGCGATACAAAAAAAATCTCCACTTTGTTAGAATTAATGAAAGACAACAATAATACAGCAGCTATCATCACAAACATAAATATTATAGCATGTGGAATAAAGAGGGAGTGCATTTTAAAGATAAACTCATTATATACACCATGGATGAATGTATATGATTTTTTAACATATATAAAAGAAATGAAAGACTACAGTATTGGAGCAGAATTGCAAATTACATTAGGTTCAGATATAGAAGGTGAAATACCTTCTTCACAAGGGCTCTTAATGTATGAGTTCTTTCGCCTGATTCTTGAAGAAGCTACTAATTTACACTGCAACACTATGCTAGTGCAACTATACTGCGATAAAGATAAATTAGTATTTTCACTCATTACTGATAAAGATACTTCACACACAATTGACCCAAAAAAATTACATCAAAAGGCGAAAGCACTAGGTGGTACCTTTGAAATTAAACCATGGGATGATACAAACTCTTTTTTACTTTCATTACAACGGGGGGAGCGAATTGTATGATAGCATTTTATTTTCTCAGTGATACGCTCCTTTTAGTTTTTTTAGTATTTTTTTTACTGTTAGTATATTTTCAAACCACATATGTAGCTCTTATTCTTTCTGCTAATTTAAAAAAGAAATTTTGGAGCATTTTGGGAGAATGCACCCTTCTCGCATACATAGCAATACTCGCCACTATGCCAATTTCTGCACTATTTAACCGAAGAGGAGGTGCAATTGATGTTAGCAATTATAATTTGGCCCTTTATATTATAGCGGTACCAATGATTTTAGCCTTTTTAGCACTATATGTAAAAAAAGGAAAACACTATTTATTTATAGTTCTTGCAGTGTTGCTCACATTACCTTTTATTTCACGAGCGACATATGGTACATATCTTATTTGCTGTGGTTTCTTTTTAGTCCTTGTAACTATTCGCACTGTACAAGGTGTACTAATAGAGATTTACGAGCGAAAAAATACCATAACCGCACTTTCAATTAAAGAAGGGTTAGATAACCTTCCCAGTGGCATTATGTTTTATGACACCCAAGGATATATTTATCTTACAAACAAAAAAATGCGTGAACTCATGTTTTCATTATTAAATTTTGAATACAAAAACGGTACTCTCTTTTGGACAGAATTAAGCGAAAAGAGCATAGAACATTGCACACGATATAAGGTTCATGATGACCTTATTTTTCGCTGCAGTAACGTAGCATGGAGGTTTTCAAGAAGTTTTTTTACTCTGAACAACAAGGAATACATTGAATTAATTGCGAGCGATATTACGGAAGTTGATAACAATATTACTACTCTAATGAAGGATGAGCAAGAGCTTATTTTACAAGAGGAGCAAATTAGACAGTTATCAAAAAATATTGTTGCTTTAAAAAAAGAACAAGAGTATGCAAGGCTTCGCTCGCAAGTACATGATGTAATGGGACAGCGATTGACAGCTATTCAAAGATTGTTACAAATACCAGAGGGTGCAAGCTACCAAAATGTAATTCCACTACTTCAAGATATGGCAAAAAATATTAAACATGAGGATACATCATCTTTCACATTAAGCTTTGTTGAGCTTAAAACGTATTTCAATCTAATTGGGATAAGCATAGAAGAAAAAGGTAGTTTCCCAGAAAACGCTGACACTGCATTTCTTTTTTTAGCAATAATTCGAGAAGCAACAACAAATGCCGCACGTCATGCAAATGCAAGTTCAGTGTTTGTTGAGCTTTCTTCTGACAAAGTGCAATGGAGCATGAAAATAACAAATAATGGAAAACCTCCAAAAGAAAGTATTAAAGAAGGCGGTGGACTTCTCGGAATTAGAAATAGGGTTGAAATTGCCAGCGGAAAGATATATATTATTAGTAAGCCAAATTTTTGTATTACAGTAAACATAAAGAAGGAGCTCTATGATTAAAGTTTTACTTATTGATGACCACCAATCTATATTAGATTCATTTAGTAGTGTTATAGGCTGCGAAAAAGGAATAAACCTTGTGGGAAATCTTACAGATGCCTCAAAAGCTTTAGAAGCTTGTGGAATTTTAAATCCTGATGTAGTTCTCACCGACGTTTGTACAGAAAATGATGCAAGCGGTATCGATGCTACAAAATCTATTAAAGAAGCATATCCTCATATTAAAGTAATTGTCATGTCAGGCTTTGATGAAATATCATACATTCCAAGTGCAAAGGAGGCTGGTGCAAGTGCCTTTTTATCAAAAACACGACCAATACACGAGTTTATTCAAATGATTCGGTCTGTAATGGAAGGAAATGAAAGTTTTCCTCAACCACTAGAAATTCCTACCATAACAGGTCAGGCACCATTTACTTCAAGAGAACTGGAA
>CAYJFX010000077.1:0-2310 GCA_964369735.1 uncultured Treponemataceae bacterium | reverse complement strand
GAAATTCTAAATCTTTTATGCCACTCATATAAAAGAGAAGAAATTGCAGATGAGTTAGATATTTCTCTTGGAACCATAAAAAGGCACATTGAAAATATGTTAACAAAGACTGATTGTAAAAGCACATTAGAACTTGTTGTTTATGTAACTAGTAATGGCTGGATTATTGCAAAGTAAAACAAATCTTGTTCATATTATAGCCTGCCCCATTTCTTTTTGTATTCTAATAAATTAATTTTTAGCATCAGAATTTTTTGCCTTAACATTGTTGTCTTCTGAACTTACATTCAACCCACTACGAACGTTATTTTTTAACAATTTTTGTTCAAGTATATCATATACATAGGGAGCTTCATTTGTATTAGCTTTTTGCACTTCTTTTGCGGGAATATCACTCTTTGCCGAATACGGATTTTTATTTTCTCTAATCATTGTATCAGGATTTGAATCACGTGTAATAAATACAAGAAAGATAGTTATTAACAGTGGCCACACAAACCAAATTGGCAACGCAATTTTCCATATAGCATCTGGAATACCCATCCAAGTGTGCAATGCCCACAGCAATAATACTGCTGCCCCCCACCCACTATGAAAAATGAAGTTAAAAAAAAGAGAAGGTAAAAAAACTCTATCGCTACGTATTTTTTCACCAGAACACATTTCCTCACAAAACAACAAAGCTTTATTAAAATTATACCCTTACATTCACTATATGTATATGTGCCATTTGACACATATATATTAACCCCGAGAATAAAATATTGTCCTTACTTAATCGACATATTTAGTACTCAATAAGACTGTAAACCCAATGTTAGTAGATACAAATGTGTGTTAATCCTTTCATCTTTTTCGACACAAGCACAAAATATTTGATGGCATCGATAGAAACCTTCGTATAAATTACGTACACAAAATTAGACCATAAAGAAATTCTTTTGCCCTTTTTTTGCACAAACACAATAATTCGTGGTATAATTAAATTCTAAAAAACTTCACGGAGGTTTATTTTGGAATTTATATTACCCTTTAATTTAGCATGGTTTTGGCTTGCATTAACCGTTTTATTAATTATCATTGAAATCCTAACATTTAATGTAGTAACAGTGTGGTTTGCTATTGGCTCACTAGTAACAATTTTTTTATCTTTTTTACCTATTCCGTTTCCATTTCAAATTCTCATTTTTTTAGCAATGTCAACTACATTATTGCTGATAACACGACCTCTCGTATTAAAAAAATTAGAGGCAAAAAAGCAAAAAACAAATGTTGATTCTCTTGCAGGAATGAACGCACTTGTCACAAAAGATATAAAACCTTTTGAAAAAGGTGAAATAAAGGTGAACGGTAACATATGGACAGCTAAAACAGAGAGTGGGGAACCATTAGAGAAAGAAACAGAGTGCGTTATTATTCGTATAGAAGGTGTCACAGCCATTGTTGAAAAAAATGCACAATAATAAAAATTTGGAGGAAAAATGATTTATTACGTAATCGCTGTTGCAATTATTATATTGGCACTTATTGTTGTCAACATTAGAATTGTTCCACAATCAAGAGCCGTTATTATTGAAAGGCTTGGTGCCTATTTAACAACATGGGGTGTCGGGCTCCATGTAAAACTACCCTTTATTGACAGAGTCTCAAACAATGTATCACTAAAAGAGCGTGTCATGGACTTTAACCCACAGCCTGTTATTACAAAAGATAACGTTACCATGATGATTGATACTGTTGTCTACTTCCAAATAACTGACCCTAAATTATTTACCTATGGTGTTGAAAATCCACTTTCTGCCATTGAGAATTTATCTGCGACCACTCTTCGTAACATCATTGGAGAGCTTGAACTTGACGCAACCCTTACAAGTCGTGATATTATCAATACACGCATGAGGAGTATCCTCGATGAAGCAACTGACCCGTGGGGAATTAAGGTCAATCGTGTGGAGGTAAAGAACATTGTTCCACCTGAATCTATTCAAGTTGCAATGGAAAAGCAAATGAGAGCAGAGCGTGAGCGAAGGGAATCTATCCTTATTGCAGAAGGTCAAAAGCAGTCTGCCATTTTGGTTGCAGAAGGAAACAAAGCTTCTACTATTTTGGAAGCAGAAGCACAAAAAGAGGCCGCAATTCAAAAAGCCGAGGGTGAAGCACAAGCTATCCTTGAAGTTCAAAAAGCAACAGCAGAAGGCTTAGCGATGATAAAAAGTGCAGGTGTGGATGATGCAGTTGTAAGAATAAAAAGCTTAGAAGCCTTACAAAAAATGGCAGATGGACAAGCAACAAAAATTATTATTCCATCAG
>CAYJFX010000076.1:0-8490 GCA_964369735.1 uncultured Treponemataceae bacterium | reverse complement strand
ATATCAGCAGTTGGTCATTAAATTGACTGGGCATTATGTGATTTTGCAGCAGACCTTAGAGCTCCAACCCCTTCAGCAGCCGCAGAGCTCGCAGTTCCACTATTACAAGAGATGTACGAAAGAATGGATTTTTCACTAGCAGCACGTTTTATAAAGGAAAAAGTCGACCGCTTAAGAATACTCACTCGCTCCTTTTCACCAGAAAACTTTGAGCTACGCTTTAGAACTATAGAGCAGCCACTATTGCAAAGGTTTGATGATGCAAAAGAAGACTTACTTAGTTCAATTGAAAATAAAATTGTTGACTTTAGGCATAGATTAAAGTATGCCCACCAAGTATTAGAAGAAGCGAATCCGCACACAATCTTGGAGCGAGGTTATTCTGTAGTAAGGGAAAATGAAAGTAAAAAAGTAATACGAAGCTCAAAGGAAACAACACAAGGTCAAAACCTTGAAGTCATTTCTTTTGATGGAGCATATAACACTACGGTGAATTGATATAGACGCGACAGACATGTCGCAATTTGAAAAGCCCCGTCACCTCGAGCGTAGTCGAGAGGTCTCTTTTACAAATGAGATTTCTCCACTTCGGTCGAAATGACGTGCTATTAACGAGTTATTTAAAAATCAAGGGGCCTTGAACACTTTCGTGCGACAGCTCCACAACATTAGGAGAAAACTATGAAAAACTTTGAACAAGATTTACAAAAACTAGAAATGCTTGGTAATAATATTAAAAGTAGCGATATAAAGTTAGAAGAAGCTTTAAAAATATTTGAAGAAGGAATTAAGCTTGCAAAAAGCATGGAAAAAGAACTCGACAAAATCGAAGGGAAAATTCAAATTCTCATGAATCAGCCAAGTATGCCAGAAGATAAAGCAGAGCTAGACTTGTTTTCAGAAACAGGTGAATAAGGAAATAGTTTTGTATAATTCAGATTCAAAAAAAATAAAACACCCAAGAAAGGTAAAAGTACTTCCTGCAGAGGTTGCTCGAAAGATAGCAGCCGGTGAAGTTATAGACCGGCCGAATGCTGTTTTGCGCGAATTTATGGATAATGCTATTGATGCCTCCTCTGACAGGATAATTGTAGAAATTGAAGGTGGTGGCATAGATTCAATTCGCGTTGTAGATAATGGCTGGGGAATGAGCAAAGAAGATTTGGAAGTTTGTGCTCGCCCTCATGTCACAAGTAAAATTGAAAATGAAGGTGATTTAGAAAATCTTTATACACTAGGATTTAGAGGTGAAGCGCTCGCTTCCATTGCAGCCGTGAGTAGATTGACTATAACTACTTCGCGAGATGGAAGTGCATGGAAGTTAGATTCACACTTAGAAAATGAGCACGATATAGTACCGGCAAACATTGCAGAAGGAACAATAGCACAAAGCAAAGGACTATTTGAAAATTTTCCAGCGCGTCGCCAATTCTTAAAAAGGCCACAGTCCGAAGGTAACCTTTGCAAACAAATATTTATTGAAAAAGCCCTTCCCTTTACAGATATTGCTTTTAGACTATCTATGGACAATAAAATTCGCCTCGACCTTCCAAAAAATCAAACATTAGCACAACGCTTTACAACAATACTCGATATGAAAAACAGCGAAAAACTTTTTTATGAAGTGAAAAAATCAAGCGACGTATGGAATATTCGACTTGTGCTTGGCGAACCTTCAATGTATAGAAATGACAGAAAGAACATGTACATATTTGTCAATAATAGACGCGTACAAGAGTATGCTTTTTTGCAAGCCTTGGATTATGGTGCAGAAGGTTTTTTTCCAAATGGGACACACCCAATAGCTTCCCTATTTATTGATATTGACCCGAGTTTGGTTGATTTTAATATTCATCCTGCAAAAAAAGAAGTACGCTTTAAGGATATCGGTAGCGTCCATAAAGCAGTGAGCTCTTTGGTGCGAGATTTTTATAGAGATTTTTCTGTTAAAGGCCTGTTACATGAACCCTCTACGGCTCAAAATATCGAACACGCGCAAGCCGAGTTTACCTACCCTACAGATAACCCACATAGCGATTTTCGCCATGGAGATGAAAAACCACAAAGGTATGACAGAAATTTTTCACATCAAAACGACCATCAACAAGCAAACTTTTCACACTACGATAAAGCATATCCAACATTTAAGGCAAGTACTAGACATCCTTCTCAAAGCTATGCAAACAATGATTTTAATAACACGCCCTCGCCTCTTGAAAGAGATATACAAAACATTGGTCTCCAAAGAGATTTTCGATATATAGGAACAGCCTTAGATGTATTTTTAATTGTTGAAAAAAGCAATGAACTTTATATGGTAGATCAACATGCTGGACATGAACGCGTATTGTACGAGAGTTTTATGAACAGTGCTGGTCAAAAACAAGGCTTATTAATTCCTTTAGTTATTGAAACACTAAAACCAGAAGATGATACCTACCTAGAAAGCATACAAAATGCACTTGAGTCCGCTGGGTTTACCATAACAAATTGCCTTGAAGGTAGATGGGAAGTTAGCTCTGTACCTATTAAGTGGCAAGGTACAGAAAGAGATTTGCAAGAAGACTTACTTGAAAAACGAATGCAACCAAATGAATTGATTCGAAAACTAGCTGAAAAAACGGCGTGTAGAGCTGCAATAAAAGATGGGCACATACTAGACCCACAAACAGCTATTAATTTATTAGATGATATTTTCAGACTTGAAGATCCTCATTGCCCACATGGGAGACCCCTTTGGACAAAAATAAGTAAAGCTGAGCTTTTTGAAAAAGTGCGCAGAACATAAAAAAACCACCGTTAAACGGTGGTTTTTTTATGCTATAATGAATTCAGCAATGCAGATACTTCATCAGACTTAAAGTTTGGTGCCCTCGATTGAATAGTTTGCAAGTAACCTTGAGCTTCAGAATTCTCACCCATGGCAACACTTACTTTTGCTAGCTCTAGATATGCATCATAATTGCTGCTATCTCTATCAATAACCTCTTCATAAATTGTTTTTGCATTGCTATATTGTTCTGAAGAAGCGTAAGACTGTGCAAGATTCATACGTACAGTATTGTTTGCACTATCTAATCGTAGTGCAACTAAAAAGAATTTTATTGCATTTTCATAATCCTTTTTTTCAAGGTAGACAGCTGCAAGGTTATTATTCGCTTCAAAGCTTTCTGAATCAGCATTTACTGCTGTGGTCAAATATGGTAAAGCACCATCTGGGTTACCCAAATCTAAAAAGAGTTTTCCCATGTTTACATTTGCATTAACATGGTTTGGTTCTATTTGGATTGCTCGAGCATATGATGTGGTTGCGTTATCAAAATCTCCAACTGCATCCGAAATCAATCCGTAGTTATACTGAAACGTTGCATTACTTGGATCAGTTTGAGCAGCACTTCGTGCGTATGGTACAGCATCATCATATTTTTCTTGTGCATATAATGCGATTGATAGGTTATAATTAGTTACCGCATCAGATGCAGCATAGCTAATACCCCTTCTAAAGTATTCTTCGGCTCTAGCATTATTGTTTTGATTTAAGTATATAGCACCTATTTCTCTTAAAGCATTCATGTTTGTTGAATCCAAATCAAGCACTTTTTCATAGGCATCAATTGCAGTAGCAGAGTTTCCTCTTGTGCTTTGTAAGCGAGCTAATTGTAACCAACCATTTACATAACCATCATTTGCATCAACCGCTTTTTCTAAAGAGGAAATGGCTGAAGTAGTATCTCCTAGGCGATTGTATGCTAAGTGTGCATTAAACCATGCTTGATAAAACCCAGAGTCTAAGTTACCAGCTGTTTCAAATGACCTTCGAGCTTCATTATATTTTCGCATGGTATATTGAACTTTTCCAAGTTCATAGTAGTATAAGGCATTCCTTGAATCACCCAAAGTTGCTTGGGTAAATGAATCTTCAGCATCAGGATAACGCTTATCCTCTACTGCTTTTAAGCCTAAGATGTAATGCGAATTTGCATCTTTTGGTAAATACCTTAACGCCTTATTTGCGTAGTCTACAGCTTCATCTACTAGAGAGTTTTGAGCTGCTTCATTTGGTTCATCCTCGGACGTGCTTTGCAAAAGCCCAGCAATTTCTGAAAGTTTGCTGCCAGAAAACTCATCTTGTCCATCAAGTTCATCCTCTGACAATAATGAATCAGCTTCTTCGAAATGATCCATTGCATCATCATAATTCCCTGATAATAATAGAGCCTTTCCATTTGCAACTTCGTCATTTATTTTTTCAATCAAATCTGCCAATGCTTTATTTTGCCTTGCAAGCTCTTCTTCGCGTGCTTTCCTCTCTGCTTCTTCTCTTGCTAGTTGCTCTTGCCTCATCCTTTCTGCTTCAGCTGCATCATCGCGTGCTTGACTATCTTGCAAGTCTTGTTCTTGTTGTGTACGTCGTATAGCATCGAGTGCTGCAGCATTTTCTGCTGCTAGGGCGGCATTTTCTGCTGCAAGCCGATCTAATGCATCCTCAATCTCACTTGTATCAATAGATATCGAAGGATTATTATACCTCTCAAAGTCATTAATATCTGCACCCGCCATCAATGCAAGTATTTCATCGCTCATTGCTAGTGCTTCTTCATCATTTGGATTCTTAATGAGTAATTGATCGAGTAAATCCATTGCTCTATCATACTCTCCGCGTTCCACATACCGTGTTACGAGATTTAAGATATTCTCTCTTTCTTGATCAATTTGTATAGTTTCATCGCTACTAGAGGTACAACTTCGCACTAAAAGAGATAGCCCAATTGCCAAACCCAGCAAAATAACAACTATTGCAATTATTATAAGAATTTTTTTCTTTTTGTCCCCATTAAAGCCATCACCACCTGATGGATCATTAGGATCTTTTGGGCCCCTTGGAGGTAAACTAAAAGACGCAAATTTTTCTTTTGTTTTTTCAACTAGAGGTGTAATTGATTTTATTAGTGACTCTTTAATTGTGTTAATTTTTGAGACAATAATATTCTTTATTTCTAAAGCTTTCCCTTTTGCATCATCTATTTTTAAGTCTTCAGCTTTTTTAAGTAAAGATGTAACTTTTTTTTGCGTATTAGTTGAAGGCTTTTGTAAACCAATGCTATCTTTGCGTATAGTAGAGCTTGGTGATGGAGTGCGATTTGCAATGACTTCCTTTCTACCAGCAGTAATGTCTAAGCTGCTTTTTGAGAGGGTACTAGTACGTCCTCTTTGCACAGGCTTCGCATCATTGGTTTTAACGGACTCTCTTAGTGGGGTTCTAGATGTACTAGCACTTGTAGGTGAGGCCTTTTTTACTGCTTCTTTTTTTGAAGTATCTATCGCCGTTTTTTTTGCACTCGGGGCACTTTTTTTTGCTTTATCCACAGACTTCCCTCCCTTTTCTGTTTTTGTTGTTGTTTTTTCCCAACTTGTAGTTGGTTTACGTGATTTTATTGGCGGATCTTTTTCCCATTTTTCAGACCACACCTCACTATTCAAGTTCAGCTTCTTCGAACTCATAGCTTAGACCTCCCTCAGTTCCTGCAGAAAGATTTGTAGCCCCACCAGATTGAAGTGATGCTGAAACTTCTGCTAATATTTGCTGCCTTCGTGCCTCTTCGGCTGCAGCTTGTTCTGCCGCTATCCTGCGCGCTTCTTCTTCTGCCGCAGCTTTTTCAGCGGCGATTCTTTGTTGTTCTTCTTCTAAACGGCGTTGCTCTTCTGCAACCCGTGCAGCTTCTGCTGCAGCTTGTTCTGCGGCAATTCTTTGTCTTTCTTCTTCAATTCTTCTTTGTTCCTCTTCTAAGCGCTTTTGCTCAGCAGCAATCCGTTCAGCTTCTTGTTGCTGAAATATTAACTCTCCCTGTAATGCAGCTATCATCCTTCTCACCCCATCTGCTTGAGGTGACTCAGGGTATAGTAACAAGTAATTGTTGTAATCTGAAATTGCCTCATTATAAGCAATTAGTTGAACATTTGTATTCCCCCGATTTAGATAAGCATTTGCATAGCCTGAGTCAGCAACAATTGCATACGAAAAATACTCTTTTGCTTTATCGTAACTTTGAAGCACATATGCGGCATTACCTGCATTGTAGTAAAGGCTTCGCTTATCAGTACCAGCAGCTGATGTTCCTAAAAGAAAGGTATCGAGTGCTTGCTGGGCACTACCAGTTTGCATATAAGAAATTCCCAAATAGTTATATACACTTGGTTTAGCACTTCCATCTAGCAAAGATCGCTGAAAGAGTGGGATTGCTAAAGCTGCTTGGTCAGAGCGAAATAGTTCTTCACCTTCTGTAAAAGACTGGGCATAGCATAGTGCCGGCATTATGACAAGGAAAAAAATCGTGAGTTTTCGAAAAAGTAGTATACATAAACTATAAATTCTTGCTATAATGTAATCGGATGTCTTATTTTGCATAGACAAAACCACCTTTATATATAGTATAATAACATAATAATAATTTTTTTTCAATTGTAATTGTGGAGGATTAATGGCATATTTGCAAATAATATTGATTTCAGTGCTAGGAGTAGGAGCACTAATCTTGAGTATCTTTGTAGTTAAATCAATACGCTCGCCAAAAAAAATCAGTACAATAAAAAATTTGCTTCGCCAAGGTAAAATTGCTACAGCTATTAAAATAGCTAAAGCTATCATTGCAAAAGACAACAGAGATATAGTTGCACATTATTATTTGGGGAAAGCATATTTAGCTGATAAAAAAGATGAACTAGCACTGATGGAATTCAAAGTTGTTAATCAAGAAGCAATTTTTGATATAATGGATATTCCAGAAAAAGAATTTAGACAGAGCATAGGGCAATTATATAGCAAATTTAACCAAACTGATGATGCTTTAAATGAATACATACTATTATCAAAGCTAGATACAACAAATGCTGATGTTTTCTATGAAACAGCAAGATTATTTGAGCAAAAAAAGAAATATGAGCATGCACTAGGCTACTATAATAAAACTATCCAAATGAATCGAAGGCATGGGAAAGCACATGCAGCACGAGGTATGATTCTATTTAGAGCAAAACAATATCCAGAAGCGAGAAAAGCTATAGATATAGCAATTCAGATAAGTCCAGATAATTTTGCAAACTACTACTACCTTGGAAAAATATTAAAAGAAACAAATGAATACCCTGCAGCAGTAGAAGCATTTGAAAAAGCTACACGGGATGCAGACTTTCGACAAAAAGCATTGATTGAGCGCGGGACATGCTTTTTAACAGTGAATAACATTGAAAAAGCGAAAATCGAATTTGATAGGGCAATAAACATCACCTCAAAAGATAATGGCAATGAAACACTGTATGCCCGGTACTTTTTAGCATCTTGTTATGAAAAAGAGCGAAATATTGATAAAGCAATTGCGCAATGGGATATTATACATAAAAAAAATAAAAATTTTAGAGATGTTGGAGCAAAACTCGCTGAGTATAAAAAATTTGAAGATAATGATTCAATGAAAGAGTATTTAACATGTTCTGATTCTGCCTTTCTTGAAATATGCAAAAATTTGTCATTAAAAACCTTAAATCTTTCGCCACAAAGTGCTAGCTCAACAAAATTTGGATGTGAAATTATTGCAACAGAAAAAAAAGACTCCAATTGGATGGAAGCCAGAAAGAAGCTTGCTTTTTTAGTTTTTTACAGAGAAACAAAACTTATTGAAGAATCAACATTGCGAAACATACTTGATAAAGCAAAAAAACAAAAGTGCGCAAGCGCATTTCTTTTTACAAGTTCTGACTTTGCACGACAAGCAATAAATTTTGCTGAAAATAGGCCTATTGAACTCATAGGTAATGAAAAGCTTCAAGGACTATTAAACAAAATAGGAATATAGGATTGTGAAAATACTATGCGTTTCTGATCAAATTGACCCTCTCGTTTACTCCTCTGGTGCAAAAGAATATTTTAAAGACATTGACTTAGTATTATGTGCAGGCGATTTAGCAATGGAATACATAGATTATGTTGTAACAACGCTTAACAAGCCAACCTATTTTGTTTTCGGAAATCACAACTTAGAAGAATTTGGAATTTATCATCAAGGGGAAGCACAATACGCACCCCATAATATCGATAGTTTGAGTCACTGCCACGGAGCAGTATACTGTGGATTCAAAATCAAAAAAGAAAATAAGCTGCTCATAGCAGGATGTTCGGGCTCTATGAAGTATAACAAGGGAAATAGCCAATATACTGAAGGGGAAATGTTATGGAAACTTTTAAAGATGGTACCGCATCTATGGATGAACAAGATTCGTTACGGAAGATACTTAGACATATTTTTAACCCATGCCAGTCCATTAGGAATACATGATAAAACTGACCTTTGTCATAAAGGGTTTAAGTGCTATCTGTGGTTTTTAAAAACATTCAAACCTAAATATATGGTTCATGGCCATATTCACTTATATGATCAACAGGAAAAACGTGTTTCAAAATGGGAGCATTCTACAATTGTAAATGCATTTAGTCAT
>CAYJFX010000075.1:0-8997 GCA_964369735.1 uncultured Treponemataceae bacterium | reverse complement strand
GCCAATGTGTTGCATCCCAGTTGGGGATGGTGCGTATCTAACTCTAACTTCCATGCCCATATTATAGTTATTTTATTGATTTATTTCAAGCGCTTGTAATACTATCATTTACCTTACTTCTATATTGCATTTATTATCTGATTTTGATATTATGATATATGGAGTTCAGCTTATGAGACCTATTGAATGGAATAATTTTTGGTTTATCCTTGCTGCCTTGTTAACAGTTTTCTACAATATATTAGCCTTGCGCTTTTCTGGTAAAATTCTACTTAGCTTTTCAAGAAAAAAACTGACCCTTGTATTTTTTGCAACCTTTAACACATTGTGGATAGTTTTCGCACAAGCATTCCACTTTCCACATTACCTCTCGTACATTGCTGGTGCACTTATATTATTTTTAGAATACTCCCTATTATCAAAATCCACTGCAAGACAAAGGTTATTTGGCTCTGCAGTGTTCTTTTTACATGTTGCAACAATTCATATTTTAGTCATTGCCATTTTTAGTAACATTACTGAAGTTGCACCCCTAGTAATTTTTGAATCATTTACCTTGTTTTATAAGAGCCTTTCAGTCTCTGTAATAATTATGATTTTTGCGCTAACTATTCTTGTTTACAATATTCAAACACCTGACATAATAAAAATATCAGAAGCAAAGAAATATTCAAAGAATTTAAGTATAGTATCATTATTTATGATTTTCTTTATTTCGTTGGAATCATACCTTCTCATCACAAACCAAAGTTTTAGGTATATACTTCTTGTTATTGCGGGAACAACTATTTTTTGCGCAATGATTTTTTATTATTTTTTCCTTTATTCAATAAACTTTGTTAAAATGTATGTATATAAACGAAAAAAGGAAGAGATAAAGGACTCACATACTGAAATAATTTTTGAAAAGCAAAAAATTGAACAAGAAATAGCAAAAGATGGTTTAACTGGTTTATACACTAAAAAATTTATCTATGATATGTTAAAAGATCTTTGCAGGATAGATAAAGCAAAATTTTCAGTCATTTTTATTGATCTCAATGGATTAAAAAATGTTAATGATACATATGGACATGAAGTTGGCGATAGGTATATCTGCAGGGTAGCAAAGTCTATTCAAAACGGGGTGCGTGAGCATGATTATGCGGGGCGTGTTGGTGGAGATGAGTTTATTATTATCCTTGATGACATTGAAGAAGATGATATTCAAAAAATTATTAACAGAATTCATGAGAATGTTTCAATCCAAAATGAGCTCGAAGATTTTTTAGTCGCAATTAGTTTAGGCTTCGTTTTTATCGACAATGCTAAAGAGAAAAAATCCTGTGAAAGCATACTGAGTTTAGCCGATGAAAACATGAGAAAAAACAAAAGAGACTTTTATTCTATGCAACAGGATGGTAAGCAATTATGATTTATATTTGTGCCCTACTTTTTATCATATATAATACAATCCTTTTTGTATACTCAAAAAGTCTTTATCACGAGACAAAGAACATTATCCCTTTTATAATTGTAAGTACACCAATAAACTTTGCCATCTTTTACGTTTCAATATATATAACCAACTTTACTTATGATTATTTTATAATGCTAGCCTTTCTATTATTCTATACGATTGAATTCAGAATACTGTTTAAGCAATCTTATATAAAAATATTTTTTGGCACCCTATCATATGCAATCAATATTTTTGCAATGAGAACAATAATTCTCGCTATCATTTCTCTTGCAAATCAAGTGCCTATTTCCACGGCTATACAACAACTAGACGTAAGACTTTTAACAATGCTTATAACTCTTTTTTTACGACCATTCACCATTTTACAAGCAATGAAAGCAGTAAAAAAGGACCAAATTTTTATGATTTTTTCAAGTAAAGATAACTTGCATTTTTCACTTGGCATTTTATCACTTACCTTCGCATATCAATTAGCGACTTCATTTTTATTGGATATACATACTGACTCACTTAATGTTACTATCTTTTTGTTGAGTACAGGAATATTCGCCATCGTAGTATACCTCGTAACAATGGTGCACACTTATGAGTTTTCAAAACTACAATTACATATAAAGGATGTAAATCGCTTAAGAAGTGAATACAAAAAAGAAGAAAAACAGCTAAAAGAATTAAAAAAGTCGGCAGATATTGACCCATTTACCGGGGCATATATCCGAAAAATAGCAGATTTAAAACTAAAAACTTATATGGAAGGGAGTAAGAAGTTTTATGTTGTTTTTTTTGATATTGATGGCTTAAAGATTGCAAATGATGCATACGGACATGATGAAGGTGATTTTTATATAAAAAAAGTCTCAAACATCCTTTTAAGTATATTTGATTCAGATACCGTTGTGAGAATGGGTGGCGATGAGTTTTTAATTCTTGGTACTGAAGGTGATGAGTATTCCCTTTCTGAAAAAGTGCTCCAAGCATATGAATTTGCAAAACAAATATCGGCTAAGTATGAAAAACCGTATGACACATCAATAAGCTACGGTATTGTATTAGTCGATGAAAAAAATACGTTGTCTGAGCAAGAAATCATTGCACTAGTAGACAAAAAAATGTACGATTTTAAACGAGAGAGAAAAAAGGCAAGGTAACAAAACAGAAATGGATAAGACTTTAGATCAAGAAAATATAGAACTAAAAAAAGAACTCGAGCGATACAAGGATCTCTTGGCAAAAGAAGAGATCGATGAAGTTACTGGGCTTTATTCAAAGAATATGTTTTTTTCAAAGGCAAAAGAGCTTTTGGTAGAAAACCCTAAAACAAAATTTGTATTTGTAATTGCAAATATTGACAAATTTCAATTGATAAACTCTTTTTTTGGGTTTGATGAGGGTGATGCATTACTTAAATACGTTTCCTTTCGTTTAAAGCAGGTTTCGCTTGTAGTACCAAAATCAGTTGTTGGGCATTTAGGTGCAGATAGCTTTGTTATTTGCTGCACAGACCTTCCTAACAATGGAGTTTTGCCGCTCTTAGAAAAAACGATACATTCAATTATTGTTGGTTACAGAGACGATTTTAAGTTAAGCATATCTGTAGGTATTTATCATATAGAAGATAATACCATGAACTTTTCACTAATACGCTCAAGAGCAACGGTTGCATTAAAGAAAAGTAAAGAAGAATACGGCGAATTTTATACTGTATACAATAAAACCATGGATGAAGATTCGTTTCAAAACCACTTTGTTATAAATGAGCTACAGACAGCATTTGCAGAAAAGCAATTTGAAGTATATTTACAACCGAAATGTAATTTATCAAATGGCAAAGTAATTGGAGCGGAAGCCCTGGTTCGCTGGATTCATCCCGAAAAGGGAATAATTGGTCCAGATCATTTTATCCCAATCCTTGAGACAAATGGATTTGTAACAAAACTCGATGAATATGTTTGGGATGTCGCGTGTAAGTATATACGGTCATGGATTGATTCAGGGTTAGGACCGCTACCTATTTCAGTTAATGTTTCTAGGGTGGATTTGCATAATCCAGAACTTTCAGATTCGCTTCTGAGAATGTTAGAAGATAATGGCGTTGACATTGATTACTTACACTTAGAAATTACCGAAAGCGCATATTCTGAAAACCCCTATCAAATAATAGATGTTGTAAATAACCTTCACGCATTAGGATTTTATATCGAACTTGATGACTTTGGCACTGGATATTCTTCATTGAACATGCTGAATGCAATGAAGTTACATACACTAAAACTAGATATGAGTTTTATTAAGGCGCAAACAGAAAATAAAAAAACAGGGGAAATAATAAATTTTATTGTGCGCCTAGCCAAACAACTTAACCTATTAGTTGTTGCAGAGGGGATAGAAACGAGTGAGCAATTAGCATTTTTACGAGGCATTGGATGCGAAATTGGACAGGGCTATTATTTTTCAAAAGCGTTGTCAAAGATTGAGTTTGACGAATATATGAGAAATCACACAAAGGACACTAATGAGATTGTCCCTCTCAACCACCGATTTTTACTCGATGTTGATGATATATGGTATCCAAACTCAAAGTTTAACTTTATTTTCAACCACTTTGTTGGAGCACTTGCGCTCTATGAGGTAAAAGATAATACCATATCGCTACTAAGAACCAATGATGAATTTTTTAATGTACTCAATTATTCGCTAGAAGATGTTGTTAGCTTTAGAGATGATGTTACGAAATCTATACACAGTGATGATATAGCAGCTATAGCAAGCCTTTTACAAAAATTTCAAACAGTTGGAAGTTCATCATGCATAAATATTAGAGCTAAAACACTCAAGAAAAAAAATGAATATATGTGGATAAAAATGCAAGGGAAAATTGTAGCAGTAGAAAAAGATACAACAATTATTCTTGCTAGCTTAGAAAATATTGATAAAGAACACAAAGCTATAGATAAGCTACAAAAAGCAGCTCATAAGCAACTTGAATTAAATAAACAACTTTCAATTTACAAAAATTCAGGCGGTGATGGTGTATTTATTGCAAAAGTAAAAGATGGACTCATTTTAGAATATGCAAACGAGGAGTTTTATAAAATACATGATATAACAAAAGCTTATGCATTGAAAAATAAAAATACTATTTTACCTTCACTTATTGACGACAAAGACAAAGAAAGAATTATGTCATTTATTTTTAAATGTATAGAAAAAAAGGCCGAAAATTTTGAAGCTCGTTTTACCATAATAAGTAAAAAGAAACCAAGTCCAACACTTTTTGCTCGCGGTAAAATAAAGTATACTTCAAAGCATCCAGTAGTAGAAGTCGTTATCCATGAAAATAATGACGAAGACACAAAGGGTAAAAAAAGAATTCTCACTTCTTTCTAATCTTGCAAAGTTTTGATAAATGAGGTACACTTGGCAGTATGGAATACCGCATAGAAAAAGACTCCATGGGAGATGTTTCTGTTCCTAAAAGCGCCCTCTGGGGAGCCCAAACAGAAAGAAGTCGAAATAATTTTAAGATAGGCCAGGGCATTGAGACAATGCCACATGAAATCATAAAAGCATTTGCCATTTTAAAAAAAGCTTGCGCAATAGCAAATAATAAAATTGACCCAAAAAAAATGACCAAGGAAAAGCTTTTGGTAATTTCGTCTGCTTGTGATGAAATACTGTCAGGAACTTTTGATGAGCACTTTCCGCTCGTGGTATGGCAAACAGGAAGTGGCACTCAAACAAATATGAACCTCAATGAAGTCATTACAAACAGAGCAAATGAGATTCTTAAGGAACAAGGATCTGAATGCCGAGTCCATCCAAATGATGATGTAAACATGAGCCAGTCTTCAAATGATACCTTTCCAAGTGCAATGCACATAAGTGCAGTACTCTCGCTTTTTAATAAACTAATTCCAAGCCTTTTAACACTTATTACTACTTTTAAAAAAATTGAGGATGAAAGTACTGACATCATAAAAATTGCAAGAACACACTTGCAAGATGCAGTCCCTATAAGTTTTTCCCAAGAGGTATCAAGTTGGACTAGCTCTCTTGAAAGGTGTTTAGAACTCATAACATTTTCAATGTCTCCAATATTAGAGTTATCACTTGGGGCAACTGCTGTTGGAACGGGTCTAAATGCCCCAGAGGGTTTTGATACAATTGTTGCCTCTGAGATTGCAAAGATTACTGAAAAACCTTTTATCACCGCAAACAATAAATTTCATGCCCTTGCAAGTAAGGATGAAATTGTATTTGCCCATGGAGCAGTAAAAGCGCTAGCTGCCGATTTATTAAAGATAGCTAATGATATTCGCTGGCTCGCATCTGGTCCTCGATGCGGTTTGGGAGAAATAGTAATCCCAGAAAATGAACCAGGGTCTTCAATTATGCCAGGGAAGGTTAATCCCACCCAATGTGAAGCCTTAACAATGGTCTGCGTGCAAGTAATGGGAAACGACACTGCAATAACTATTGGGGCAAGTCAGGGAAACTTTGAGCTCAATGTATTTATGCCGCTTATTGCATATAATTTTTTACAATCGGTGCGCCTTCTAAGTGATGCTATATTATCCTTTAACGATAATTGCGCAGTAGGGATAAAAGCCAATACTACTAAGATGAATGAAAATTTACAAAACAGCCTTATGACTGTTACAGCCTTAAACCCGTATATTGGCTATGAAAATGCAGCAAAAACAGCAAAAAAAGCCTTTGATGAAGATATTAGCCTAAAAGAAGCATGCGCATCGCTAGGGTTTCTAAGCAAAGAAAGATTTGATGAGATTTTTAAACCTGAAGAAATGATTGGGTAATTACGAAGTAGGAATTATGTTGGAAGTAATAAAATTAATAGGAATTGGAATAGTTTTAGGAGTATCAAATGTTATACCAGGCGTTTCTGGTGGAACAATGGCCGTTGTGTTTGGTATCTATGATAAGCTTATTAGTGTTATAACAATTAATGTAAAAAAGATTCTATCAATGTGGCAGTTTTGGCTTCCTCTTGTTGTAGGAGCAGGACTTGGAATTTTGGGTTTCAGTACTGTACTTGTAGCGCTTTTTGAAAGGTATCCAATGCCAACTAATTGGTTTTTTATTGGACTCATAGTAGGAAGCCTTCCTTTAATTGTTTCAAAAATTCGCATATCTTGTGGGGAGAATGTGCAATCGCCTCCCCTATCGGTTGTTACAGCAATGTTAATAGCACTTGCACTAATGATAATAATGGATACCATGAACACTCATACGTATAATCAAGGGGTGCAATTAGATTTAAGCATTGTTCTTTTTTCTCGCCTTTTTATTAGCGCTGTAGTTGCTGCAGTCGCCATGATTATTCCAGGTATTTCAGGTTCCTTTTTACTCCTTGCTCTTGGAACGTACACAACCATTATTGGTGCTGTATCAGAGTTGAATATACCGCTGCTAATGCCCGTGGCACTTGGAATCCCTGTAGGACTTTTAGGTGGTGCAAAACTTGTTCGAGTTTTATTAGACAAGATACCAGCACAAACCTATGGCGCAATTCTAGGGCTAATAACGGGTTCAATAGTTGTTATATATCCAGGCTTTTCTCTAAACATCGAACTTGTATTTTCAATATTTACTTTTGCGGTAGGCTTTTCTCTTGCCTTTTTTAGCTCAAGAAAGTAATTATTACATATCAATTACCTTGAACAAAAATCAACTTATCTATATAATAGACGAATGTTAGACTATCGTTTTATTAAAGAAAACCTCGATGAGGTAAAGAAAAATATTAAAAATCGCAACATGATTGCAGATGCAGATTTAGTAGTTACCCTTTTTGATAAAAGGGCTGAAGTTGTAACTGCGTTACAAGAAAAGCAAGCAAAACGCAATGAAAATGCCAATGCAATGAAAGCAAAACTTTCTGATGATGAAAGGCAAAAACTTATTGCAGAGGGAAAGGCAATAAAGGAAGATATCGCAAGCCTTGAAGCAGATGTGGCAAAAGTTGAAGAAGAATTACACATTGCAGCAACAAAAATTCCTAACATGGCTCATAAAGACGCTCCAATTGGTGTGGAAGATACAGATAATCCTCAAGTACATGTATGGGGAGACATTCCGAATTTTTCATTTGAACCAAAGGACCATGTGCAATTAGGGCAAGACTTGGATATTATTGATTTTGACCGAGCAACAAAGGTTTCAGGAACAAAATTTTACTATCTAAAAAACGAGGCTGTTTTCTTAGAACAGGCTTTGATTATGTACACACTTAATGTACTCAGAAAACACGGCTTTATGCCCTTCACTACTCCAGATGTTGCGCGTGAGGAAATCTTAGAAGGTATTGGTTTTAACCCCAGAGGAAATGAATCAAACGTATATACACTAGAGGGAGAAAATGCATGCCTCGTGGCAACTGCAGAAATTACCCTCGGCGGATATCACTCAAACGAAATACTAAAAAAAGAAACGCTTCCATTATTGTATGGTGGTATTTCACACTGCTTCAGAAGAGAAGCTGGCGCATCTGGACAATTTTCAAAAGGATTATACCGTGTGCATCAGTTTACTAAGGTAGAAATGTTTGTATATTGTTTACCAGAAGAATCCGATGAAATACATGAAAAACTTAGAAATATTGAACAAGAAATTTTTGAAGGCTTGAATATTCCATATCGCGTAGTTGATACATGTACTGGTGACCTTGGTGCCCCAGCATATAGAAAATGGGACCTTGAAGCATGGATGCCAGGAAGAAATGGCGGTGAATGGGGAGAAGTTACATCAACATCAAACTGTACTGATTTCCAAGCTAGAAGGCTCAATGTACGATTTAAAGATGACGATGGCAAAAATAAGTTTGTTCATATGCTTAATGGAACAGCTATTGCTATTTCTAGAGCAATAATTGCAGTACTTGAAAACAATCAAAATGAAGATGGCTCAGTTACTATTCCTAAGGCACTTGTACCACTTTGTGGGTTTGATATTATTCCTGCAAAAAAATCAATAGAATAACATTGTTCAAAAGGGGCAATACATGTTAGATCATGAAAAAATTACTAAGTTAAAAAAACAAATGAATTTTGCCCGCCCCATTTTTTTGCTACTCCTCGTATTAGTTGTTATTGTTTTAACAGCTGTTTTAAAAATTACCGCAAGTGTAGTTATACCAGCAACCTTAGCAATACTTATCTCGTTAGTATTTGAACCGCTTCTACTAACACTAAACCAAAGATTTAAAATTCCGTGGTTAGTAGGAATTGCGGTTATACTCGTAATTGTTTTAGTCGCTGTTACTGCATTTGGAAGCTTGTTGGTTACAAGCTTATTAACTATTGTAGACTTATTTCCAAAGTATGAAGAGCGATTCACCATTATTTACACCTCTCTTGCAGAATTCTTTAATCTTACTTTTAATGAGGATTTTACATTAATCGAAAATTTATGGAGCCAAGTAGGCATTCGTCAAACACTCCAAAATACGGCATTAAGCTTTTCTGGAAATCTTGTATCTTTTTTTACTGATATCACTGTTGTTACACTCTTTGCCG
>CAYJFX010000074.1:0-9030 GCA_964369735.1 uncultured Treponemataceae bacterium | reverse complement strand
TATTGGTAGTAGCATTTGCATTAACATGCATGGCTGGAATGGTATTTGCATCAGGTTCAGGTGAGGTTTCAACAAGTCCAGTAATTTCAACTGAAAGTTGGACAGGAGTTATTGATGGAATCGCAATTGACCTAGAATATGATCAAAGTGCTGGAGCAATTAGTGGTACAGTTACAAGCTTACTACAAACTGATGTGTCAATGGCCGTGTTAAGCATTGAGTCAGCCCAAGGAGCTAGCATTGCAAGCCTCACACTCGGCACCCCTGGAAATTTAGAGTTTAACGACACAATGATTAAAGAAAACACAACTATTTTCGGTGGTTATGCTTCTGTACCAGTTATGCTTTACCTAAGCGATGCACAAGCTAATGACTTACTAAACAGCGGTTGGAAAGTGAGCATCGATTCTGACAATGCTCCTAAGTATGGAGTATTCGAAAAAGGTGAGTTATTGGCTAATGATGCACAACACATCACAGAAGCATTTGTTATAAACGAAAATGGTGTACAAACAGTCATAAGCTATGATTATGAAGATGAAGGATTTTTTGGAACAGTAACAAATTATACAAATGAAGCTTTAAGCTCAATTGAAACAAACATAGCGCTTAATAATGGCTCAGTACACACTACATCTGCGAATAATGTTCAACCTGGACAAACTGTATCAGTAGCGTATGGCGCAGGATACTCTGGTTTTAGTATGTATGCGGTAGAGACAATTATAAAATAGTATCAAGTTTATTACTAATAAAGGCTAGTAGAGAGCTCTACTAGCCTTTATTTCATTATTGACGCATTATCGGAAAAGGACTTTCTTTTCAAAAAGTTGCATATCACAGTAGTGAACACTTTGTGCTGTTTTACCAGTTTCTTTTTTTGTAAGTCTTTTCACAACCCTTATCGCCGCATTGCTTGCAAGCTTACCTGTAATAATAGCTGTTGGCAAACCTGCTGGGCTAAAAGTCCATTGTCCCGCTTGAAAAATATTCTTTACTGCAGTTTTTGTAGACTGAGCAATGCTAATCGTTTTATTTATACACGGCATCACATTATTTGTAAATGCCCACCCTGTAATTGCACCATCAGTGTTACCAGTTATGCGCTGAATAGTTAAAGGTGTTGCAACAAATCTTTCCCTTATTGCGCCATGTAGATTTGGAAACAAAGATCGTTCTAGGACATCAATAATAGTATATGAAGCAAAATCCTTAAAATCACTATACATTCCAATACAATCCATTCTTTTTACAACATCATAATTCATCAAAGTGCTAATTATTAAGCCCGTTTTTCCTTTTGGCGCTAAGCTTGGGTCTCTCAAAGCTGGAATCGATATTTCGTATGTTGTTTTTTCGAAATACTCTTTGCACCATGTTATTAAGGCTTCACTTTCTAACTTTAATGCGCATTGTTCATCACAATCCATACTTAATAAACCTTCTTTTACTGGAGTGTAAAAGCAATGTGCACTACAATAGTCCCTGAAATACTCAGGAGGTAAATCAGCTGTTACATACACACTTAGAACTGAGTCACCGCCTCGAAGGCTCTCTATTTCTTCACCTCTCTTTTCAATACATGTTTTTATGTACTTGTTTTTTATACAGTTTGTATTAGTATAATGATAGAGTCCTTTAGCATCGCAAGCCCACACCAGTGTTTTATAATTATACTCATTACCACTCCCATCTACCAAAACACTAGTAACCGGGTTTATTGACATAATTGCAGTACTCGTTTTTATCTCCCCTCCCTTATCAAGGATATATGTCTTAATACTTTGTGTTAGAGCCCCCACTCCACCTTTTGGATACTTATAATCACAGTGAATATTAAAATAACTAAGAGCAAAAAATGCAGAACTATCTTTAAAAAAATGTTGCCCAATCATATCAACAAGCTTTGGATTTTTTGTGTGCTGGAAAAGAAATTCATAGACAGGAACTTGTAGCTCCTCACATTTTCTAAGACTTTTAAAAAATTTCCACATCCATGGCAACAATTCCTGCACTATGTATTCTTTGTCATTTTTTAAATCTCTAAAAAGAGGATTATCAACCGCGTACATATTATTCATATATTCCATGATTTTTTTTACTTCACCAATAATTACTGCTATAGCTTTTGCATCTTCAGGAAATGTGTACGTTAAAAGGCGTTGGTAATCATTAATACTTTCTTCACTAGACACCTCAATCATATTTTCTCCAATTCCAGTTGTAACATCATTTTCCAAAAACTCGACATTAATTCCAAGGTCGGTCAACATAGATTGTACCCCTGTGGAAACTTCTATTGCACGAATACCGCAGTCAAATGTAAATCCATTGCACGTAAATGACTTTACTAATCCACCAACTTCCTTTTCCTTTTCACATAGCAATACCTTATATCCTTCACGGCAAAGGTACGCACATGATGTGAGCCCAGCAATGCCCCCTCCCACTACAATTGCATCATAGTTTTCCATAATTTACTCCTTAAAAACCTTCCCTTAGGAATTACAGTGCATAGTATGATTTGCAAATAATAGCTAGCTTTTGATTGCATCACATATCCTATAAAAATGGAGAAATCATTTTTAGTGATTCCTCATAAACCATTTTTCCTATAACTTTGTTTGTTGCATGTTCAGCCGGTGTTTCTTCATGGGTAAGGTTGAAATACTTTCCGCTGACCTTTTCCAACTCTGGTGCGGCTGCAAGATAGTAGATAGCATTTCCCGCAATTGATGGATCTTTGAGAAAAAGACTTATAACATTTTTTGAAAAAAACCTATAAAGCCACCCATTATTACTTCCTATCGAAGTTTTTACCTCCCCTGGATGCATGGCATTTACTGTAACACCCCGTGGAAAAAGCTTTTTTGACAGCTCCCAAACACTCATAAGCTGAGCTGTTTTGGAAGCACCATAACCTCTAAGCCCTGTATAAATTCTTTTATGCCAATTGAGATCTTGAAGTTTTAATCCATTAAAACGATGCCCCTCAGAGTTTATTTGAATAATACGTGCGGGGGCACTGTTGACCAAGCATTCTTCAAGTAGAACTGTAAACAAAAGAGAAGCAAGATGGTTCACACAAAATACTAGCTCAAAACCTTCTCGCGTATAGATTTTTTTTGTTGAATGAATTCCTGCACAGTTTATAAGAACATCAATTCTTTTATATTTTGAAAGTATTTCTTGTGCAGCACGCTTTACATCTGCAAGATTTGAGAAGTCTGCAATTATAATATCAATAGTGACATTACTTGATGAAAGAAGTCCCCTTTTTACAGCCGCCGCCTTTGTGGGGCTCCTTGCGATGAGGACTATATTAGCGCCGTGTGCAACAAACTCTTTTACGGCACTATAACCAACTCCTGATGTTGCTCCAGTTATTACACACAGTTTTTTTGTGAACTTTTTATTTGTTATCTTTTGCTCTTTATTTCTATTAACTAAAAAAGCAAGTTCATCGGGAAACTTATTACACATATATACTCCACTTTGCTTGACAAGATTTATAAAAGAAAATAAAACAGTATTCATGCATTACCCAAAAAAGCGGCTCATAAAGCTACGATACATTTTATTAAAACCTGGTATACCATTAAAAATATCTCCCCACAAGTCATAGTAATCACGCTGAGAAATTATTTTTCCGTTCTCACCTAAGGTAAGTTTAGTAAATCCGAAAATTGGTGTGTCAGGAGATTTTCTAAAAGACATAGTCATTTTCCAATCAAACGCAATAACATTTCCATTTTGGATGATATCATTTAGATCCATTCTAAGACTGGTACACCTGTTTGTTAACCTATTACACAGCGCTTTAAAGTTTTCAAATCCCTCGATTCGCTGAATACAATCTTGAAAAACGACTCTCTCATCATAATAGGGAAAAATATGTGTCCAATCGGGTAGCCCATCGGAATTATATGTTTTGGACCACATAATACGAACGGTCTCAGGACAAAGCAAAGAGCTTACTACAATATCTTTGCTATTAAGCATAACAACATTACTCAAACACTCACCTCCTTTTACACAAATGTTTAATTTTGTTATACTGTTTATTTTATACAATATCATACATTTGTGCAAGTTTTAATGTTTAAATATGTGCTTTTTTTGTAAAATTTACACATTTTTTTTGGTTTTTTTTATTATTTTTCGTAAAAAATTACTTTTTACAAAAAATAATACTAATTATTACTTAGTAATTGTAACACCCTTTACAATAACTTTAGAAACTGTTATATTATTAAAACGTGGAATTCCACAAGGTTAAAAGCACAAAATGGAGGAAACAATGGCGTTTTCACTTGAAATGTATCCAATAAGTTATATTGCAAAGTATGATTATGAAACAAAAAAATGGGATGAAGAATGGATTGAGTTTGATAGAGTCCCTCATGCCGAACTTCAAAAAATGAGCGATGAAGAAAAGCAAAAAATATATGAAAAACGAAACCAATTACAATTACCATCAGTAAGTTATACAAGCCAATACGGCTTTGGCTGTTTTGAAGGTATGAAGGGCTTTCCAACAAAGAGTGGCTCTGTGTGTATATTTCGCCCAGATAAAAATGCAAAGCGATTTGCAAATTCAATGGAGGGACTTATGTGTCCTCGTTTTCCCGAGGAAATGTATTTAAAGGCATGTGAAGAGTTTATTAAACGCAATGCGGCCCTTGGCTATATTCCTGAATATGATGAGTCGTGGGAACAAGATAATTATGCAAGCGCAAAGTCGGTATACTTTAGACCATTTATGAACACTGAAGGAGCCGTAGGTCTTGGCATCGCGCAATATCCGATGGTTGTAATTTGTGCCACCACAGTATCCTCATACTTTAAGGGAGGAAACTCCAAAGCGGTAACAACAAAACGCATTCGTGCTACCCCAGGTGGTACAGGGTGGATTAAATGTGCTGCAAACTATGTTATATCAATTTTAGCAAAAAAAGAAGCTGAAAATGCAGGCTATATGGAAGTTGTATATCTCGACTCAGAAGAAAAAAAATATATTCAAGAAGGATCATCATGTAATATGTTTTTTGTTCTAAACGATGGAACGCTTGTAACACCTGAACTTGGAGACACCATTTTACCTGGCATAACAAGAGACAGTGTGCTAACCCTTGCAAAACAACAAGGAATAAAAACAGAAGAAAGACTCATCTCGATTGATGAAGTAATGGAAAATGCTATTGAATGCTTTGTTACCGGTACTGCGGCAGGCATTACTCCTATTGAAAGTATCACACACAACGGCACTGAGAGAGTTTTTAATGATAGAAAAGCAGGGCCCATTGGAGAGCAAATTCAACGCTTGTTAAAAGGCGGCCAATACGGTTTAGTTGAAGATGTAAATAATTGGAATTATAAAGTACTGTAGATAATTAATAATTAACAATGGTTTGGGCGAAAATAGAAGAGCTTTTGCTCTGCCACCATATTATTGAAGGTGTATGCTAAAAGCATACACCTTTTTTTGTTAAAACAGGATTAAGGTAATTTTAAGATAAATGCGTATAGTATATATATAATACAGGAGGATGGATATTCTCGCAGGATTATAGGAGAAATAATGAATGTCGAGGTAAAAGTAGTACCTCTTCCTTCATTTAGAAGTTTGCGTTGCAAACTTAATATTACATTTGCGTTTCCACTTACGTTGCTAACGCAATGAAAAAAGCCAAGTTTCAAAAACTGATGTTTTTTACTTGCCTTTTTATAGGAGAAAAATATGAAAAAAATTTTATTTTTACTTTTAATGGGATTGGCATTTGTAGGTTGTGCAGATCCAAACACGAACAACAACTTTACTCAATTAGATACCTATTTTACAGGTGTAAGTGGTGACAAAACTTATACCATTTTAGCAAGTCAAAATGTTATTATTTATACAGAAACTTCAGCATCAGGTGCAGAGTCATTTACATTCACACTTAACAAAATTGGAAATGAATACAAAGCTTATGCAACTATGGGAAGAACTGCAGGGTCATTTGATGCTAGCATGTGGAATCAGCTTTTTATAAAAACAGATCAAAGTGTAGATGGTTTTGAGATCCGAAACCCAGTAGTATCTGTGGATGATGTTGATGGACAATTTACTTTTACGATTAGTGGTGATTATGAATCCTCTATAGCAAACCTAACGACCAATACAACTTCTATTGAAGCTGTGTTTAAGGGAAGTAGTGGCGATGAGTCTTACCAATTAAGTGAAAAATTTATTGCTGCTATAAAGAACTACTTTTTGTAGACTATCCCCACACACAAAAAAACTGCCTTGCTAAAAGGCAGTTTTTTTTCGTCCTAAATATAAAACTTACGGATTAACAGTTGCTTTGTAAACAGGTGTTAATTTTCCGTCTTTTTTTACAATTTCAACAACAACAGCTGATTTAACAGGGTTGCGTCGAGCATCAAAAGAAAGGTCACCAGTTACATAGCTTCCACTTGTATTTTCAACTTCAGCTCTGATTGCAGCAGCATCTGCATCGGCTCCAGCACGTACCATAGCATCTTTTAATAAATACATTGAGTCATATCCTAAAGCTGCAAATGATACAGGAGTTGATCCGTATGTATCAACATATTTTGTTACAAAGTTAACCACTTTTTCATCAGTTGAGTCAGCAGCATAGTGATCTGAGTAAAATCCATTAAGAACTTCATCTCCAGCATTGTCAACAATACCACCCCATCCGTCTGCACCTACAATTTCAACATCAATACCTTGTGCTCTAAGTTGAGATGCAATAAGAGCTACTGTTGAGTAGTAATCAGGAATGTAAACTACATCTGGTCGTGCAGTTTTGATTTTTGTAAGCTGAGCATTAAAGTCTTTATCACCTGTTGTGTAAGATTCAGAAGTTACTTTTCCACCAGCAGCTTCGAAAGTTGCTTTAAAGTTTTCATATAATCCAACAGAATAATCATTTCCAATATCATAAAGAATAGCAGCATTTGATTTTCCTAAGTTTTCTGCAGCAAATTTTGCTCCAACTGTTCCTTGGAAAGGATCAATAAAGCATGTTCTAAATACGTAGTTACCTGCATCAGTAATGCTTTCTGCAGTTGCAGCAGGTGCAATAAGAACAACACCTTGAGCTTGTGCCAAAGATGAAATAGCAGCAGTACAACCTGATGTTAATGAACCAATAATAACTTTAACACCATCTCTTGATGTAAGCTTTTTGTAAGCGTTAACAGTAATCTCTGGATCTCCCTCATCATCTTCAGAAATAAGTTGAACCATTTTTCCGTTAATTCCGCCAGCAGCATTGATTTCAGCTATAGCCATTTCTACACCATTTTTAGCTTCAATACCATATACAGCAACTGCGCCTGAAAGTGGGAAGATACCACCAATTTTAATTGTGTTTGCATCGTCAGATGAACCACCTGCAAATACAAAACTCACACTGAGCACTGCAAAGAGTGCAATTAATGCAATTTTTTTCACATTTCTCTCCAAAATATTAGTTTTGCCTAATTATAGTATTTTTTTTAAATAGTGTCTATAGTAGGACTACAATTTTTAATTATTTTTTAAGATTGATTAAACGGTCTTTCTCGCAATATACTTGCCTTGTTTTTCTTTAATAAGCTTACCATTTTTTGCACAAAGTTTTCCATTTAATATTACATACTTTGCTCTACCACGAACTTCCATTCCTTCAAAGGGTGTGTAATCACAGTTGTGCAAGCAGTTTTTTACAGAAATTGATTCCTTGTGCTTTGGGTCCCACACCGTAATATCTGCAATTGATTTTCTAACAAGAGTTCCACGCTCAGGATACATGCCAAAAATTTTCGCTTGATTTTCGCTCATTAAAGACGCAAATTGCTCAACTGTCATCCTTACACTTCCTGGAGGTAGTTCAGTATTTTCGCTTACACCTACATTACATGCAGTAAATACAAGCTGCGCTCTGTGTTGCACCCCTGGTAAGCCATTTGGAATTTTTGAAAAATCTTTTTTTCCGAGCTCTTTATCACCTTTAAAATTAAACGAACAGTGGTCAGTAGAAATTGTATGAATGAGGGCGTTATCCTTTGCACAAAGTTCTTTTTCGCTATCAAAGCGAACAAGCTCTTTTAATAAGGCCTTTTGATCTACTTTTTTTCTAAGTGGTGGTGAGCATACAAATTTTGCACCTTCAAGGTTTCCCTTTCGGTAACTTGAATCGGTAAGTGTTAAGTATTGCGGACAGGTTTCAACATAAAATTTTTGGCCTCTTTTTCTTGCAAGGCGTATTTGATCTAAGCCTTCTTTTGTGGAAAGGTGCACTATGTGAACAGGAACATCAGCAAGTTGTGCAAGAGATAAAAACCTTGCAACCGCTTCTGCTTCTACTGGAGGTGGCCTACTTGCAGGATGCGCAGATGGCCTCTTTTTTTTGTTTTCTAATTGCTCTTCTATGAGACGATTTACCATGTCACCATTTTCACAATGGCAGCCAACAAGAACACCAATCTCTTTGGCAAGGGTAAGTATTTCGAATATTTCTGGGTCACTGAGCCTAAGTGCATCATAAGCCATATATACTTTTACACTGGTAACACCTTTTTTGATGAGTCCTCGAAGTTGTTCTGCAGTACCGGCATTCCTTGCAGGGTTTGCATCTCCATCTTCGAGCGTTTCCCCCTGCCAATCGGTAATTGCCATATGAAAGGCAAAGTTACAGCTGGACTTATCATTGGCTAGTTCATACCAATTATCAAAAGCTTCTTCTAGTGTATCGCCTTTTTCTTGTGTAG
The DNA here is from genome assembly GCA_964369735.1 of uncultured Treponemataceae bacterium. Taxonomy (GTDB): domain Bacteria; phylum Spirochaetota; class Spirochaetia; order Treponematales; family Treponemataceae; genus CAYJFX01. The sequence continues at coordinate 264 of CAYJFX010000074.1, read as the reverse complement.
CAAAATCTATTATAGATGTGCTCCCCCCAACCAGGGCAGCCTTTGTCGCGCTTTCAAAGGTATCTGCAGTATGCACAACACCCGCTTGCATATCTAAGTGAGTATGGGCATCAATAAAACCAGGAAAAATATAACAACCTTTTGCATTAAGTACCGTAGCCTGAGCGCGTTTTAAAAGGCTTCCAACAAGCACATCTTTTGCAACCCTTGCAATTCTATTGCCTTCAATAAGAATATCTGCCTGTCGTTTTTTACCACCCGAAA
>CAYJFX010000073.1:0-9116 GCA_964369735.1 uncultured Treponemataceae bacterium | reverse complement strand
AAATCTTCCTGTTGAAAATATAAGTTGGTATGATGCAATAGAGTTTTGTAATGCACTAACGAGAGCTGAGTTAACAGAAGCAGATGTTGTCTATACGATAATGAAAGAAGACGAAACAGACCAAAGAACATGGACAGTAGACTTAGATGTAACAAAAAAAGGCTATCGCTTACCAACAGAGGCAGAATGGGAATATGCAGCAGGAGGCGGAGAAAGTAGTGCACGTGCTATCTATGCAGGCACAAGTGAAGGCGGAAACGATCCTTTAGTAGATGATTTAGGAGACTATGCATGGTATTGGGAAAATGCAAAAAATATAACACATATAGTAGGAACAGCGGGAAGTACAGCAAGTCCACTTACTGCCAAGAGTGGAAAAGTAAATGATCTAGGCTTATATGATATGAGTGGAAACGTATGGGAATGGTGTTTGGATTGGTATGTACATCCGTATGATACAAGTGAAACAGATAACCCTACAGGACCTACTTCAGGCTCGTCCCGCGTGTATCGTGGTGGCAGTTGGGGCAGCAATGCGTCGGGCTGTCAAGTTGGCTACCGCAACGACGACTCCCCGTCTCACCACTTCCGCAATATTGGCTTGCGTGTGGCTCGTTCTGTTAGCAATTAATAATGAATAAGTAATAATTAACAATGGTACTTGTTTTCAATTATAAAACAGTACCGTTTGCCACGAAGATTTTTCTTGTGTAAGAATTTTTGTGGTAAAAAGGGCAGTGGGTGTTCAAATTTTGCGCATTCCACTGCTTTTTTTGTGTCCTTGTATTGTAAACAGTAAAATCTGCGTAATCTGTGAAATCTGTGGCTAAAAAATGACCACTCTTGGTGGCATACGCGAAAATCAGGATGACATATTAATTATTAATTGTACATTGTTAATTATTCCCCATGCCCTCTTGACAAAAATCCCTGTTCTGTGTTAATATATTTCTCGTAACGACTTGCAATTGCAAGAATGTTAACAACGGAATGTAGCGCAGCTGGTAGCGCGCCTGGTTTGGGACCAGGATGTCGCAGGTTCGAATCCTGTCGTTCCGAAATGCAGTACGTAATTTATTCTTTACTGTCTTTGTTTGCCTGTACGGCTGGAGCAATTAGCGGCATGGGCGGTGGAGTAATAGTAAAACCCATCATGGACTTAGTCGGCCATTATGATGCCGTAACAATCAGTTTATTAAGTAGTATTACCGTTTATTCTATGTCTATAGTTTCCCTCGTAAAAAGTAGGGGACAAAGTGACTTGCAAGATGAGCCCTGGTCATCAACTTCTCACTTAGTTGTATTAGGTGTTGGTGGAGTTATCGGAGGTCTTACAGGCCAAACTATCTTTTCCTTAGTAGTACAAGCAGTAAATTCAAGTACACTCGTAACGCTTATTCAAAATATACTGTTCTTTTTTGTGAGTGTTTCTATTTCAATTTTTCTATTACTTCTAAAAAGAATCAGAACGCTAAAGTGTATGTCATATCAATCATACGGATTAACAGGATTATGCTTAGGAATGATTTCTGCTTTTTTGGGTATTGGCGGCGGTCCTATAAATGTTGCTGTTCTCATGTTTATGTTCTCTTTTGATATGAAAACAGCAGCTTTTTCAAGCATTCTTGTTATTTTCTTTTCTCAGTCTTCAAAACTGCTACAGGTTTTTTTCTCAAATGGCTTTTCCGGCATTGATTTATCGATAGCACCTTTTATGATTTTGTTTGCTATCATAGGTGGTTTTGTTGGAACTGTTATTAAGAAAAAAATGACAAATGACTCCATCGCTATATTATTTAATGTAATTCAAGTGCTTATAATCGCAGCTTGTATCATAAACATTATAAAGTCTGCTAGCTCTATTTAAGAGTATAAGGTTTTGGACGATCGGAGAAAGTAATGCCTTTTATGCCTATTATTTTTCGATTGGAAACAGGTACAAGTCTTCAATTTTGTATCTATTTGTTGCATTTGGGGTAGAACTTTGTTGCTTTGTACTTATAATCGGCAATGAAAAAGAATAACGAGTGCTTTCATAGTTTTCAACTTCAACTTCAAGTAAAAAATTAAATGTTAGTTCTTCATCATAAATAGGCGCATGGATAGGTTTCATCCAAAATGTATAGTGGCCTTTAGTTTTTTTATGCATTGAATATGGATTTGACCATGTTTCGTCAAGCATTTCTGCAACTAGATTATCAAATTTAAGTGTAATTTTTCCTGATGTAATTGGCTTAAATGTATTACCATCAAAAATAGAGCCATGAAAAATCGGAAAATTAAAAGCAGACTCAAGCTCGTTAATATCTGCATCGAAAAGATCTTCCTTGCCATGAAAGGCTCTCCTAACAGAAGCTACCTTTTTCATACCTTCAATTATGAGAAAATCTACATCGGCATCTAGTTGGTAAGCATTTTCTGAAACTGCATGTGCTATGCCCCTTTCAGATACTACATATCGTGGTTTAAGTCTGTTTAGTACATAAGCTGATGTGTCAAGCCTACACTGCTCACACCCACAGTGAAACCATTGGGCTTTTTGTATGTCAACATCATCGTAAATTGTTTGTACTCTATTTAGTACTTGTTCTTCAAGAATGTTATGTATTTTCATTTTTAACCACCATTACAATAGCAAATATTTACTATTATAGTATATACTAATTATAGATATAATGCAATAATCTTTTCTTTCTGTTTATTATTTACCCTAACTTTTTTTGAGTGAAGTCCAATTCGTATCTTTCGCAGTGTTGACACAAATGATGTAACAGTATTTTGAGAAAAGACGGTAGGAGAATTCGAAAAGTTAGTGCTTAAATCTCTAATCCTCAAATCACTTTCAAAACTAATTCTTTCTGGGATGTCTAAGAGAATATGGGATGGAGAACATTGTAGGAGCATTGAAATCTCTTGCTCAATATTTGTTCTATTCTCGAGTTTTTCCAATAAAAGATGCCTTTCGTTTGTACTATCAAAGGGTATTTCTATAACTGTGGAATATAAGCACTGGTCTCGAAGCTCCTGAGCGCAGACATACTCTTCAAACTTTGAATGCCCAAGAGAATTGTATCGGTCATATAATAAATAGTGGATACTCTCATCATCTAAGTTGTAGAGCTCATCAGGGCTAACAATTTCTTTCCTTAAAGCAGCAGCTAAAGTTTTTTTCATCATGGCCGTTGCCATACGCACTTGCTTGTGCCAATATACAGCCCGGTACATTAAATACTTAGAAAAAAGGATGTTTTCAACCGATGATATACCTGCAGAATCTACACTTATACCATTCTTTTTATCAGGGTACATAATTGAGAGAATATAGTCTATATCTTGTATTCCGTATGGAACCCCACAAAAAAATGCATCTCTATTTAAGTAGTCTAACTTGTCTGGATCAAGTACACCAGATAAGAGCTTCCTGAAAAAAAGAGTTTCTTCGATATTCGATATAACTTTTATATTTGAATCTACTATTGCAGCTACTTGTTCGGGATTTGTACCCCAAGCTTCTATAATATCTTTTAAGGGATTTTTGCAAAGTATTCTTGCGGTTAACTCTTCATGCTCAACAAGAGGTAGCTCTTTTAATGAATGGGTATAGGGAAAGTGTCCTAAATCATGAAAAAGGGCTGCGGCTGCAAATGCCTTACGACCGCTTTCACTTGTCCACTCACTTGCGCCTTGCTCTAAGAGCCTTTCAAGAAGTCTCATCGCTATATGGTATACACCAAAAGAATGAGACGCCCTCGTATGGGTAGCCCCCGGATACACTAAATATGTTGGTCCTAATTGTCGTATACGAGTAAGGCGCACAAAGTCTTCTGTTTTTACTGCATCATAAAGCTTTGAGGGAATATAGATGTGTTTCCACAGAGGGTCTCTTACAGCTTCAAAGGACTCTGGTATCATGGACTATTGCCCTCCATTTTTGGTGTATGACGTGAGTCCTCCAGCTTTAATTATATTTCGTGCACGTTCTGGAAAGTCATTAATTGCTTCTATGGATATCTCTCCTGATGATGTTTTTGCCGTGAGTAAAAAATTCTTTCCTGTATGTAATGCTTCATCGATGTTTGTTAAAAGAAGGGTGTCTTCTTGTGAAAGTTTATCATAATCACTTGGATTCTTAAATTGCAGTGGCAAGATACCATAGTTTATGAGATTTGCCTTGTGTATACGTGCAAAAGATTTTACAAGAACTGCACGTACTCCTAAATACATTGGTGCAAGCGCAGCATGCTCTCTAGATGACCCTTGTCCATAGTTTTCACCACCAACAATTATACACCCATCCTTACCATTATCTAAAGCTTTCTTTGCATTAGAATAAAAGTTTTCATCGAGCCTTTCAAGTGTAAACTTAGAAATTTCTGGAATATTTGACCTAAGTGGAAGCATTTTTGCTCCTGCTGGAAGAATATCATCAGTGGAAACATTATCTCCAGCTTTTAATACCAGTGGAAGCTCAAGTGCAGCTTTCATTGCTGGAGCTTTTGGGCATGGCTTAATGTTAGGTCCTCGTATTATTTCAATTTTTTCAGCTTCTGTTGGTTCAAGAGGAGCAATGAGCATGCCATTGTCACATGTAATTGTAGTTATTTCAGCTTCGCTAAGGTTTGTATTGGATGCAAACCCTGTTTGTGTTTTAAATTCAATTGCTTCATTTGGGTTAGAAATAACTCCAGTAATTGCCGCCATCGCTGCAGTTTCTGGAGACACGAGGTATACTTCAGCTTCTGCGCTTCCACTTCTTCCTTTAAAATTTCGGTTAAACGTTCTTAAACTAACAGCACCCGTTGATGGTGCAAATCCTTGCCCAATGCAGGGACCACAAGCACTTTCTAATATTCTAAACCCAGCTCGTATTAATTCCCCCAAAATCCCTGATTTCTCTGCTAGTAAAAGTGTTGCCCGACTGCCAGGTGCAATTCCTGCTTCTACATTTGGTGAAATATGTTTGCCTTTAACAATTTGGGCTACAGCCGCTAAATCATCAAGGGATGAGTTTGTACATGAGCCTATTACAACCTGGTCAACTTTTTTCCCCGCAAGCTCTGTAACCTTTTTTATGGCATCTGGTGAATGCGGACAAGCTGCCAATGGTTCTACTTTGTCTAAATCTATTTCAAGTGTTTTATAATATTCTGCACCTTCATCTGCTTTTAACTCTACCCAATCACTGCCACGGCCCATAAGTTCCATAAATTGTCTTGTATTATTATCTGATGGAAAAATACTACAGGTAGCGCCAAGTTCTGCTCCCATGTTTGTTATAGTTGCCCTTTGAGGGACTGATAAAGAAGTGATACCTTCACCAAAATATTCATAGATGGCCGAAACTCCACCTTTTACAGTTTCCTGTCTAAGTACTTCAAGTATAATATCTTTTGCACTTGTACCATTTCTGAGCTTGCCTTTTAAATGCACACCTATAATTTTTGGCATGGTAAGATGGAATGCGCCACCACCCATAGCAACAGCAACATCCAGTCCACCAGCTCCAATTGCTATCATACCCAATCCACCACCGGTAGGAGTATGTGAGTCAGAACCCAGAAGTGTTTTTCCAGGAATGCCAAATTTTTCTAAGTGAACTTGATGACAAATGCCATTTCCAGCTCTTGAAAACCAAAGGCCATATTTTGCCGCAATACTTTGTAAGTATTGATGATCGTCCATATTCTTAAAGTCTGTTTGTAACGTATTATGATCGATATATGAAACTGAAAGCTCAGTTTTTACGCGAGGGATACCAATTGTTTCAAATTGTAGGTACGCCATTGTGCCTGTTGCATCTTGTGTAAGCGTTTGATCTATTTTAATCGCTATAGGTGAGTCTACTTTTATTGGATTTCCCAGTGAAATGTCCGTTTCCGGGCAAGCATCTTTAGTTATGTGTGATTGTAAGATTTTTTCTGCTGCAGTTAAAGCCATGCGTCCTCCATAGTCAAGCAAAAGAAAAAAAGTGTCGATAATATATAGAGATTTTGCTTGATTTTCATTATATTTAACACTATTATTGTACCGATTAATTGAGCAAATGTCTATCACTCTATAAAAAAAATATTGTTTTGATTAAGCAATTCTTAAAACAGGATTTAAAAACGTCGTATGCTTTTTGTTATCGTTCTTTGTATTTTCATTCTTTCCTCATGTGCAAATGATGCAAATAGAGAACAAATTGAATTTTCTCAGGAAAAATCTCTGCGTTCCACTGTAGAAGATAAAAGAAGGTCGATGGAATGGATAGGTGAAAGCGAGAATAGAACAGGTGATGAGGGGAGGCTAGATGATGCCAGTGAAGCTACAAGTAGCTTTACAAATGAGGATGGTAGTACTGCCTCTGTTGCAATACAAAATTATTCTATTGATGAAGAGGTTTACCCTCATCTTGAAGGCTTTGGCAGCTTAGATACAACTTCAATGCCAACAAACCTTTACGCATTTGTCAATAATTTTTTACAATCACTATCAAATAATGAAATGAATATTGAGTTTTTTCCTGAAGATAAACATTTTTTAAAAACAATTATAGAGTATGACTTTCAAGACTATCCAAAAGTATCTCGATATCTTATAGGCGAAATGTTTATTTTTGACACCCCTCGTACAGCATATGAGATTCCAATTCGTCTTTTTTTTGATGAAAGCTATGCAGACTGTTTTATGTATTGTGAATTTATTGATGGGTCTTATAAAGTTGTGCAATTTGATATAGGGAAAATACATGAGTAATGGTTTAATTGGCATAGAAAGGGATGTTGTTTTAAATACACTTATACAGGATAAAAGCCCTATTATAGTTTCTCCAGTAGTTAAGCCAGGTGTTTCTGTTGAGCAAATGACATTGCAAAGCAGTGAGTACAAAATCTACCCACAGGGCATTTTATTTTTTAAACGTTTTATTCCACAATGGAAGCCTATTGATGATTTGCTACGTAGCAATACAAAAGCAAATATTAGGCTTACGGTAAGCTTTTATCATAGGGGTAGGGGAATTTTTTTTATAAGTTCTTTAAATCTTGTTCAAAATGGCTATGCATTAACACTTCCTGCGCAAGTTTATAAAATGGATGAAAGCCCACGAGAATTAAAAAATGAAGTTAATGCAAGCCTTTTCTTAGAAGGTGTCTCTGGAATATATGTAAGATGTATACAGGCAAAAGGCTTTCGTCTATTTGATAATAAACTCTGGTTGAACTTTTCAAAGAGAGACAGCGAAAAGTCTAAAAGCCTGCTGCAGTCTATTGCGCTCCTTGAAGAAATTTCTCCTAAAGAGTATACACAAGAACTTCTAAGTAAAACAAAGCTTCTTATGTACTTGCCTGATAAAAAATTACCAGAAAAAAATCACTTTCCGTTTTTATTGAGCATAACACGTAATAATAGAGAAATACTATCTACAAAAAAACTAGAAGAGGAAATAGAAGAATGCAAGTACAGTGTGCTAATCCCACTCTGCGAAAGTCCTCGAAAAGAAGTTCACACAATTGTAGGATTGAAACCGAATAAAAATAAAATTACTCCAAGTGATGTTATGGATACATTATTGCTATTGCCTATTTGTAGTTATTTAGCGCAGGAGAATAAAAAGACCTTTTTTTCTCATCAAACAAGCTTTTTACATATAATATGTATTACTGACGCTAAGATTGTTTTGGGTTCTTTTTTTGAAAAAAAGAGTATTATTCCACACATGGGAAAATATCATGATCAAGGGTTTCCGCTAGCCTTGGGGCAGGAGTATATTGTTAAGCTCCACATTCCTGTAGGCAAAATGCAAAGAACAATTTTTGTTACAATATCTGTGTTGAATATTTATAGTAGTGATAATAAAGCTTCATGTGCGATATGCAGTTTTAAAAACTTACAAGAAGAAGATAGACGCTTTCTATATGAAAAATATAACAAAGCTAAGCTACGATAGTTATTAACTCTATCCCCCTTTTCTTTTTTTTCATTTTGCGCTACACTAGTTAAATGAGTTCAAAATACTTAACAGAAGAACAAAGAGAATTCTATGCAGAATTATCGGAAAAGTTTAATGACACTGTACAGTCAATTGAAATGATATGTTTCGAAGGAAGCCAAAGTCTTTTTGAAGGGCTGGGCCTTAAACTTCCCCCTGGAAGAAAGAACTTATGGGGAATTATTGCCTACGGAGAAAAAGGGCTACACATATATGTTAATCCCACAGAAACAACAATTTTAGGTTTTAAAGTTGGTAATCAAAAAAAAGCACCTAAAGAACAGCTATTTTCATTTGATAATTTTACTTCATGGAATGTAGAGCAACCTGTAAAAAAAATACTATGGTTTTCTATGTTAGAAAAATATAGTTTATTATTGCATATTGAGCAAAGCATGCCTACTAATGAGAGTGTTCGAGGAACATTTTTATTACAAACGCAAACACTTGCGAAAGAAACACTTGCAAAAATGAATAAGTATAAAAAATAATAATACTGAGAAAGAAAACTATGAATTTTCTTTTGTTTCGCTTTCGTCTTGCATTTCTTCAGCGCGTTCTTTTTCTTCTGCGTAACTACCGAGGAAAACAGATACGGGATGAAGGGTATGAAAGTTTTCACAAATAATCTTTAGTATTACCATCATAGGCACACCGAGCACTAGACCAGTAAAACCCCATAGCCATCCCCAAAATGAAAGTGATACAATAATAACAAAAGGAGAAAGTCCTAGCTGCCTTCCTTGGATTCTTGGCTCTAAAAAATTGCCAAGCATAAAATTAACAGCAAGCATTAAAATTGCAGTAATTATAACAGGCGCTGGTTCTGGAAAAAACTGGATTAGCGCAAAAATAGTTGTAAAAATTCCCGAAATAATTGATCCAAAGTTAGGTATGAAGTTTAATACAAATGCGATAAATCCCCAAATAATAGGAAAGTCTAAACCAATAAAAAGTGTTCCAACAAAAACAAGGATACCTGTTGCAAGCGATATAAAAAATTTTACCGACATATACCTAATTGTCTGTTCAATAATATTGGTTATAATACCCGTAACTTTTTCTTTGTTTTCATCTCCAAACATGATATCGAGTTTTTTTCTCAAATAGCGTAATTCCATTAAAAAGAATACGGCAAAGAGTG
>CAYJFX010000072.1:0-9742 GCA_964369735.1 uncultured Treponemataceae bacterium | reverse complement strand
CAGGGCTTGACATCACAAAAGAACTACAAACAATTACAGAAAAATTAAACAATAATCATCAAGCGGCACAAACATGGCGCCATGTTGAACTTGCTCGACACTCAGACCGACCAAGAGCCCTTGATTACATCGATATGATTATCGACGACTTTACAGAGCTCCACGGAGACCGCTACTACGGCGATGATATGGCACTTATTGGCGGTATTGGCTTTTTAGATGGAATGCCAGTAACTGTCATAGGAAACCAAAAAGGACGAAATCTTCGAGAAACAATCGATAGAAATGGTGGTATGGCAAACCCAGAAGGCTATAGAAAAGCTCTCAGACTTGCAAAACAAGCAGAAAAGTTTAAGCGCCCAATCATTACCTTTGTAGACACACAAGGTGCTTTCCCGGGTCTTGGAGCTGAAGAGCGCGGTATTGGTGAAGCCATTGCAGTAAACTTGCGTGAGTTTAGCCAATTAAAAACCCCTGTGATCTGTATCATTATCGGTGAAGGTGGTTCAGGTGGAGCACTTGGGATTGGTGTAAGCGATAAAATCTACATGCTCGAAAATGCCATTTTTTCGGTAATTTCACCGGAAGGCTGTGCTTCAATTCTCCTTAGAGATTCCTCTAGGGCTCAAGATGCTGCGGCTATGCTTAAAATTACCAGTAAAGACGTAATGGACATGAAAATGCTTCACGGAATTATAGAAGAACCAGAAAATGGGGCTCATACAAACCCTCAGCAGGTTGCGGATAGAATCCAAAAGCAAATTATAAAAGACATACGAGAGCTCAAAAAGCACAAAGGTGAAGTTTTGGTGCGTTATAGAAACCAAAAGATTCGCTCAATTGGACATTTTACAGAGTAATGTGATAATTGTGAGGCAGGGATGCCGAACAAAAGACAGCGAGTTTGCATCGCAAACTCGGTAAGTTGCGATTGCATGAATGCAATCACAACGTCACATTTTACAGAATAATCAATAAAAAAGGGAACCTCTAAGGTTCCTTTTTTTATAGTTTAAAGCTTACTGAAGCTACAAGGGCAGGTTGTTTATCAGTAAAGTCATATATTGGAAGCGCGCAATATGTTATGCCTGATAAGCCAAGAGCATTTTCAAGTTTTTCATAGTATATTCTATTGGTCAACAAAATCATATATGTTTTATAATCTATTACATATTTCATCAATTTCTTTTAATATTCTTTCCGACAACTCTTTTTTTAAGCTATTTGTATATCTTTCTTTAAATGTATTATTAATATTTATAGGGCTAGCCTTTTCACTAAATAGTGTTGCCGGTGTTACTCCCAAAGCTAAGGCTATTTTATCGATTGTTTCCGCGGAAGGAAAGCGTTCCCTTGCTTCCATATCTCCAATATATGCGGTGCTCATTCCTATTTTTTCAGCAAGCTTTTCCTGTGTTAAGCCTGCCTGTTTTCTATAAAATTTCATATTGTTAATAAATATTTTTCGTACTGTCATAGCTATACTATTACATATTTTTATATTTATATTTATATTCTAAAACACATTTTTAAGGTAAATATTGACTAATTCTGTGTTTAAAGCTATATTATTATATATTTAAACACAGAAAACCAAGCAATATTATAGTTTTTTGTGTTTGAGCTATATGGGGCGGTAACATACTATTTATGTGCAGTGTAATGTTATTTTACTACATATAAAGTAAGCCCACAAAAAACAAAAGTGCGTGATGCACGAAAAAAGAGAGGATTTTTATGAAAAAAATGCTTATGGTAGTGGTAGTTCTTTGCATGGTAAGTGCAATGTTTGCGGTTGATTTTTCACTTGGTGGCAAAGTTGGTTTAGGTGTTCCTGTATTACGAGGAGCAGATGCAGAAGCGTACCTGGATGCCTTTCCTAGTGATGTTGATGAATTTAGTAATGCCTTTTCAGCTAATATTGACGCACTTATTGAGTTTACACCTTTTTTTGCACTTGAATCAGGGCTTGGATTTATTGCTTCGGGAGGAAGTTATTCAATAGGGGAACCAGCAACGGCTCTATATGCACAAAACATCGTTGGACGAGGAGAATTATATATTCCAGTCTTAGCACGTGTTCAAACAGAGTATGACATGGGTTCTATTGGTGGTGTTAGTTACTTTGCTATTGGAGCCCAAGTAGGAATTAATATTGTTGGAGACCAAGGGTATTTGGCAATTGGTGTGGGGGAAGATTATCTCAATACAGTACCGCTTGCTGACGCAAGCCCAGTTAACTTTGATATTCCTATTGCTATAGGGCAAGAGTTCCGCTTTGGCACAAACCACTACGTTGGCTTACGTGCTCAATATAACATAAACCTCACAAGCCCAATTGAGCCATCTGCTGGATTAGACCCTGCTGACTGGTTTCATGACAGTGTTATGGGTATGATTACATATCGCTACGCTTTCTAAGCCTTAACAACTTAGCATTAATGCAATGCAAAAGGGGCTGTCTTCCAAGTTGTTAAACTTTTTAGACAGCCCCTTTTTTATAGTTTAAAGCTAACCGAAGCTACAAGTGAAGCCTGGTTATCAGTAAAGTCATATGTTGGGAGTAGTTGATAGCTAACTCCAGACATTCCTAAAGCATTTTTTAAGTCATCGTTGAATGAATTAGTGAACGCAATTGGTCGCACCAATTGAAATATTCTTGAACCAAGAATGATAGCACCTCCCACTGCATAATAAATAATAAACTCTGAGTAAGCGTCTGCAGCTGAGGTGTATGTTGTATTATCAGGGTCAGAAATCAACTCATACATTGGAATAAGCCCAGCTATTGTAACACCAAGGCCTACTAAATCTGCACTAGCACCAATCACACCACCTAAGGTATCTCCTTGAACAAAAGAGCCTATTCCATATCCAAGAAAAAAATTTAATCCAAGCGACACCCAAGGTTCTTCTTCAAATGAATTATAAATACTTAAGCGCTCAGCATCTGTTAGATTTACTGATTCCTTTTTTATTTTTTCTTCATTGTCAAATAAATCATCTTGAATCAATGATCTAACCAGTGGGGCAACAGACTCTGCTTCTTGTGAAAACACAAATCCCATTGCAAGCAAAAACATCACACACAATACAACCTTTTTCATTGTATACTCCTAAAAAATAGTTTACTTTTTTATATCACAATTTTATAGTATTGTCTATCACTGTAGCACTTAGTTTATGTGTTGCTCTTATTGCTTAAATTAAGTATAATTATACAAGACAAAAAAAAATAGGAGCTATAGATGGCAGACAAAGCAAAGGTTTATTTTACAAATTTCCGCGCAACAGCAGAAGAAAATTTACAACAAAAACTAACACGCCTTATGAAAAAGGCAGGAATTGAAAGCATAGACTTTAATGGAAAATTTACGGCAATTAAAATTCATTTTGGTGAACCTGGAAATCTTTCTTACCTCCGACCCAACTATGCAAAGACAGTTGTTGATATGGTAAAAACTCTTGGCGGAAAAGCATTTTTAACTGATAGCAATACTCTTTATGTAGGTAGAAGAAAAAATGCCTTAGACCACATAGAGTCTGCATACGAAAATGGATTTAGTCCGTTTTCAACAGGCTGTCATGTTATAATTGCTGATGGTTTAAAAGGAACCGATGAAGCTAATATCCCTGTTCCACATGGTGAATTTATAAAAGAGGCAAAAATAGGACGTGCCATTATGGATGCAGATATTTTTATATCTTTAACGCATTTTAAAGGCCATGAAGCTACAGGTTTTGGTGGCGCAATAAAAAACATTGGCATGGGCTCAGGAAGCAGGGCTGGAAAATGCGAAATGCACAATTCAGGCAAACCCCTAGTAAATCAAGATTTATGTATAGCATGCAAAAAATGCGCAAAGGCATGCGCCCATGGTGCTATCACCTTTTCTCCAAAAGCATTTATCGAAGAAAGCAAATGTGTTGGATGTGGGCGCTGCATAGGTGTTTGCCCAACAGACGCAATTGCTACTCGCTGGGATGAAGCAAACGATACTTTATGCAAAAAAATGGCTGAATATACATGGGCAGTTCTTAATGATAGACCTCATTTTCATATTTCTCTTGTGGTAGATGTTTCACCCTTCTGCGATTGTCACTCAGAAAATGATGCCCCCATTATTGGCGATGTTGGATTTTTTGCTTCGTTTGACCCAGTGGCACTTGATGCAGCTTGTGCCGATGCTACAAATGCACAACCTCTATTACGTGATACCATTATGGATGACAGAGAGCTTTCAAAGGGAGACCACTTTTGCAATCTGCACCCCACAACAAACTGGGAAATGCAACTTGATCATGCTGAAAAAATTGGACTCGGTTCAAGAAGCTACGAGTTAATACGTATTTAATTTTTTTAGATAACCCCGTTTTCTACTAGAAAATGGGGTTTATACTAGCTTTAAACTTACTTCTCCAGACAAAAGCTCTTCTATGCTCCCATCTTGCAGTTCAATAAGCAAATATCCCTTATCAGTTATAGAAAGTACCTTTGCCTCATATGTTTCGTTTGGCTTTATTACACACACCACTTTATTTATAACAAGTGAATGCTCTCTGTATTCATCAATTATTTCACTATTACTACATTTTAATACATCTAAAAAATTATTTAGGATGTATGCAACAAGGACATTTCTATCAATGTTTGACTTTATGCTTCCTGCAATATGTTTGATTTCTGTGGGAAACCCTTCCGAAGGCTCTATAACATTCACACCAATACCAATGATATAGGTATCTATTTGTGCCGGTTGAATATTTTTACTATTTGTAAAAACACCTTCTGTTAATATTCCGCATATTTTTTTTTCGTTAAGATATAAATCATTTACCCATTTAATCTTTGCATTAATATTAAACGCTTTCAAGGCTCGCCTCACTGCAACCGCAGCCGCTATGGTAAGTGTTATAGGAGCATTTTCATTTTTTGCATTGGTATGATTTTTGTAAATGAAAGAAAAGTATATTCCTGAGCTTTTGGGAGAATAAAAAGTTCGACCAAGTCTTCCTTTCCCCGCGCTTTGATGCTCTGCGAGCAAAAGAGCCCCAAATAGTGTATTTTGGTTTTTTTTTAAAAGTCTTTTGGCCTCTTCATTTGTTGAGTCTATCGTTTCGTATACAACAATATTTTCACAAATATGCTTTTTTGTTTCTAGTGATAAGTTTGAGAGTATCGCTTCCTTATTTAAAGACTCAAAAATCATGACACAGGTGACCCCAAACGTTGACATGTATCCGCTGCCAAGGTAAAAACCACCCCTGATCCTGGCTTCGAAAGAAGCGGATGAGCTTTAACTACCGCTACGAGGGTTTCAGCGAGGTCTTTTTCTGCAAGCATCACGAGCATTTCTTTTTCGGGAACAATTTGTATTCCAAAAAAATCCATGTCTTGTTCTTTTCCTGTTCCGCGGGCGTTAATAATTGTTCCGCCACGTGCACCAGCTTTTCTGGCTTCTTGCATCACGGCCTCTGCATAGCCCGCATTAACAATTACACATATTACAAGATTTTCTATTTTTTTTTCCATGTCTAAACCCTCCATAGTAATCGTAAACAGAATACCTGTATGTTCTGTTTGATTTTCCATAGCCTTTGTTAAAACCCCACATGCGCACTTTTTTTCATTAAATTCTTGCACAAATGCAATGAGTGTTTTTTTAGTTTGTCCCAAGCCGAGTTTTTGAAGTAAAGCTAACTCTGCCGTACCACGTGCATCAAAACTCATTACTCTCTTTACGCCTGAGGAAGTAATTGCGTCAATGACACTGTCTTCACATTGTTTGGGAACAATAGCAATAGCAATTTTTTTATCACCTGGCAATTTTTCCTCCTAATCTAACAGCTTTTGCAAAAACCACCCAAAATTTGTATAAATTGTCATCATATGCAAAAAACCGCAAAATACTGTAAAAAAAGTGGTTTTTTTCAAAAAAACCATTGACTCTTTTTTATTTATATTGTATATTCTTTTTAACAAGAAAATTATTTAGAAAGGGTCGCATTTCCTCCTCCTTTGGCGACCCTTTTTTTTATTTTAAAGCATAAACCCTAATCCTGCAAGTAGCGAAACACAGTATCCATATACTTTTTTTTATCATAAAACCAACTGCCTATATGTGGCGCATTTTTAAATATCGTTAAGCTTTTAGGGGGTTTTGCAGCAGCATATAACTCTTCTGCGCAAAGAACATTCACAAGAGAGTCTTTTTCTCCATGAAAAATAAGTAGTGGTATACCTTCCGCTCTTTCTTTCACTAAAGCGAGAATTTTTTTGGGGTTATTCTTTTCAAAGGAAAAACCGTTTATAAAATAACTACTTATTGCGGCTGAAGCATAAATTCCTGTTATCAAAAAAGAGCTAAACCAATTTTTGGGAAAAAAGCTGCGTATAAGGGTTTTAACGTTTTGCGAATAATCAGAAAAAGAGCAATCTGAAACAACCAACTCCACAGGTAACCCATATGCATACGCAGCCTGAATTACCGATGCCCCGCCCATAGAAACCCCATGCAAAAGTACTTTTGTATCATTCCCAAATCTCTTTTTTGCAAAAGATACCCACTGTGCAATATCGCTACCATCACTTAGAAAACAACCATGCCCAGAATAGACACCGTCACTTTCTCCATGAGACCTAAGGTTAACAGAGAGAGTGGACACACCCCTTTCATGGTACGATTCTGCTAAGTAGGCCATTCCTGAGGCAGAGTCTGTAAAACCATGTACTAGAATTGCAAGTGTTTTATTTTTTTTAAATTGTTTATTAAGGAGCAGGTCAGCACGTAAAAGATTTGCCGATTGCAAGCTTGAAAAAAAGGTTCCTATGCCGCGAAAAGAGTTCATTTTTATAGAGACCTTTTCTATCTTCTTTGTTCGCCACCGCTCTTTTGCTGCTAGCAAAGAGGGCATAATTTTCTCATCTTTAACATGTGAAGCTGAAGCTACAAAAGAAGTTTTTTCATACACCGAACGAACACATAGCTTTCTAAAAACTATTATGCCGATTGGAGCACAGAATGAAACATATCCAAGAAGGAGCAAGACAATACAATAAAGAGCAATAATCAAGGCTAGTATCCGATTAGGTGTTTATTTTTCTACAGTAATGCCGTTAACAGCAAGCTGTATAGAATCAAGCATTTCATCAATTGACTTTTGGTCTAATATAGCGAGTTTAAATACCGCGGACTCAATAAAAGAATAGAATAATTCATTCGCAGCCTTTACATTGATATTCTTGAACTCCCCAGTTTTTTTTCCCGCAATAAGGATAGTAGACAGCAAGTGTCTTAGACGAACAATGCGCCTTCGAACCTTAGCGTTCGGATCTTTCCCAGCTTTTTTCAGCTGTATGAGATAGGCTAATACTACACCAAAAAGCTCTCTATTTTCCACACATTCATGAAGAATACTTTTTATCATTTCAAAAAGTTTTTCTTCGTATGTTTTTTTAGGGTCAGTAATAACTTTCTGGATTCCTGCTTCCAACCCCTCTGTAAGTTGTTTAATGCTCCACAAAAAGATTTCTCTCTTGTTTTTGAAATAAATATATAGTGTTGTTCGAGTAATTCCACACTTATTTGCAATTTTTTGAAACGTTGCATCCTCATAACCTTCATCAACAAATACGTCAAGCGCCTTTTTTAAAATTGTTTTTCTTCTTTTTTCATGGTCTACAACTATACCCATTTTCTCCTCCTTTTGCCCAAAAGGGCGTTCTCCCTCTACACCTTATTTTCATACACAAATAACGCTGTATCTAATATTCCACTTTTTAAATTTTTCTTTGACTCGGCTTTCTTCCCAAATTTTGACTCAAAGTCAAGGTCTGCTGTTATAAAACCCATTTGCCAACCAGGAAAAGACTTTATTAAGTCTGACATATCTTTATAAAGCATGTTAATCTCTTCTTCTGTTCCTATTCTTTCCCCGTAGGGTGGGTTAGATAAAATTAATCCTGTTTCGTATGGGGCTGAAAGCTCTCTAAAATCTGCTATGTCAATTTCAGGGCGAGGAATTCTATTGTCAGACCCAATTAACTGCAAAGCTCTACCAGCGGTAACGCAAGCTCTCTCTATATTTTCCCGTGCCCTTTCAACGGCTGAAAAGTCAATGTCAGTGCCTGTAATTCGACACACAACATCGGTTCTAATTTTTTCTGCTTCTTTTTTCTTTATTTCGTCTGCTTGTATACTGTTAAAAATAGGTAAATTCTCTAAGTCAAATCGACGGCCAAAGCCAGGAGCAACATTATGAGCATAAAGCATTGCTTCGCTAATAATTGTCCCAGAACCACAAAAAGCATCGTGTAGTGGTGTTTTTCTTCTCCAGCACATTATTTGTAAAAGAGTTGCTGCAAGTGTTTCTCTAATTGGAGCTATTCCACCATCCATGCGATAACCACGCCTATTGAGAGGCTTTCCAGATAAATCTAAAAGAACACTTACTTCGTTTTTTTCTATATATATTCTAACATCCGATTTATTACCTGTTTCGGGTAATACTTCCATACCCCACACAAATCCTAGTTTTTTGCAAATAGCTTTGTGGGTTATAGTTTGAACACTATGCTCTGAGGATAATTTACTTCTAAAGGTACGAACTTTGTCTACATGGATTTTTACATCTTTTTTAAAATAATCTTGCCATGATATAGCGTAAACTCCATCAAACAAGGCATCGAAATCCTCTGCAAAAAAAGAAGAAAGCTGTAGATATATTCTGTCTGCGGTTCTCAAGCATAAATTTGAACGAAACATACCGCTTTCATCGCTTTCAAAGCGCACTCTCCCAGGGGAGTTTGAAAGAGGTTTATAGCCTAAAAGCTTTATTTCATTTGAAAGTATTTTTTCTGCTCCTATTGAACAGAGTGCAACTAAATTAATCATTATGACATTATAACAGATAATGAATATTTGCGCAATTGTCATATTAAAATTACGAAACCTTTTTAGACTGTTATGAAATAGCATACATGTGTTGACATTTTGTGCATTTTCTTGTATTTTATAATGACATATTAAATAATTTCGTCATTACGACAACTTACTTTAAGGACTTTTTATGTTAGTTAGAATTGCTGGGATTGGAAAAGCCCTCCCAAAAAAAATTATGCACAACAACGATTTTGACCCAAGTCTCGAAACATCTGATGAATGGATTCGCTCACACACAGGAATTGAAAATAGACATGTTGCGGACAAAGGTGAAAAAACCTCTACATACGGAACTGAAGCGTGCTTAAGTGCCATAAAAAATGCAGCGTCTAAAGGGATAAACGTTTCTATTGAAGACATAGATTATATTATTTGCGGAACCGCAACAGGTGATTATGTGGGCTTTCCTTCAACTGCTTGTGTTATTCAAAAGAATTTAGGAGCTACAAAGGCTGCAGCCTTTGATGTAAGTGCTGCGTGTTCAGGCTTTATTTATGGGCTCGAAATGGCAACATCATTAATGGTTAGAAGCAAAAAAAAATATGCCCTTGTAATAGGTGCTGAAATTTTAACAAAAATTTTAGACTGGACCGACAAAACTACTTGTGTGCTTTTTGGAGATGCAGCAGGGGCAGCCCTTCTTGAGTTAACCGATAACGAAGCTGACGGTAAATCAGCTGGCATATTTTCTTCAATTTTGGGATCCGATGGAACAGGGGATGAGCACCTTTATCTTAATGAAAACGGCCACTTATTTATGAATGGTCGAGCAGTATATAACTTTGCAGTAGATAAAATTA
>CAYJFX010000071.1:0-9749 GCA_964369735.1 uncultured Treponemataceae bacterium | reverse complement strand
TTGATGATACCTTAACCGAAGATATAACTATGGACGAGGTTCTTAACATTTTACGTGGCGAGGTTGGAAGTGCTGTTGAGGTTTCTGTTCTTCGTGGAAAAACAGAGTTTTCAGTTACTTTGATTAGGGCTCTTATTGAAGTTCCAACCGTAAAATATGGAATGATAACAGAGGAAGGAAGAAATGTTGGATATATTCGGATTATTCAATTTACGCCACAAACTCCTGACCGAGTTGAAGAAGCTCTAAAAACTTTTGAGCTGCAAAACTATGATTCACTTATTATTGATTTACGAAATAATCCAGGTGGACTTATTGATAGCGTTGCAGATGTTGCAGACCAATTTATAGATTCGGGTGTAATAGTTTCAACAAAAAGCCGGTTAATGTTTGAAAATACTGTTTTTAGGGCAAATCAGCGAAATACCACTATGGAAGAAGGTATTCCAATTGTAGTGCTCATAAACCAAGGCTCAGCGAGTGCCTCAGAAATTTTGGCAGGGGCCTTAAAGGATTATCATCTTGCTTACTTAGTAGGAGAAAAAACATTTGGCAAAGGCTCAGTTCAACAAGTTAGACCCCTTCCAAATAATGATGGGTTAAAAATTACAATGGCTCGTTATTATACTCCAAGCGATACTAACATAGATGGGATAGGAATTCCACCTGACCTTGAAGTATTATATCCTGAACTTAGTGAAGAAGAAGCTCTTGTATATGTAGAGTTATTAACAACTAATGTAATTGGTGATTATGTTCATGAAAATCCCTCTATGAATGAAAGTGAAATTTCAGCATATGCAAGAGTTTTAGCACGAGATTATAGCTTAGAAGAAAATGTGTTGCGTCGTCTTATACGGATGAAAGCATATCCAGATGCATTATATGATTTGGATTTTGACATTCAATTGCTTGCAGCACTTGACCTCTTGGGTGATTCAAATTTTAACGACCTTGTACAAGAAGCAAAAACATTACGCGAGTTACAAGCTTCTGTTGTTACAGAAGATGAATAAGATAATTAACGCACCTCAAGGAATATAGAATGCGCCAATTTGTTGCAAGTACCGTGCCCAATAAAAAGGGGCATCTTGCTTTGAGCGAAAAAGAAAAACGCTATCTAATTTCAGTTTTACGTATAAAAATGGACGAAGAGATTTTAGTGCGTTTGCCTGATGGTAGCACTTGTAGGATGCGTGTACAGTTTGAATCGGAAGGTAAAAAAAAGGTAGGTAAGGCATACCTTTCAGTATGTGCTACTTTACTGGATAGTGCAAATCAGCGCATATCTTGTTCCACGCAAGAAGGGGTTGAGTATTGGTTGTTTCAATTTTTGCCAAAAGGTCAAAAAATGGATACAATTGTACGTCAAGCAACAGAGTGTGGAGCCAGTGCAATAGTTCCAATTGTTGGAGAGTATTCTGTTACAGGAAAAAAAACAGAATTTGCTTCTGAATATGCGCCAAAGGTTGACCGCTGGACAAGGATTGTACGAGAAGCGCAGCAGCAAAGTGGTTCTGCAGTAAAAACAGCCGTTTTTTCACCGTGCTCTATTACGGATGCAATGAATCTTTGGAATGACAAACAAACAGAAGAAAAAAAAGAAACAATGGCATTTGTCCTTTGTGAAAAGAGTGAAAATCACCTAAGTGTGTTTTCACATATGAAAAAAATAAAAGATGTTTCGAATATTCGTATTGGTTTTGCAGTGGGGTGCGAGGGCGGAATTAGTAGTTTAGAGCTTACAGAACTTCAAAAAAATAGTTTTACGCCGATACATTTAAAAACAAATATTTTAAGAGCAGAAACAGCAGCCTTATATAGTTTTGCTGTTTTACAATCGATAGTGGGAGAGTATGACATATGGAAGGGATTGAAAGAATAAGAATGCTTGGGCTACCAATAGATATTGTGCGCCCAGAACAATTAGAAAAAGTTGTGTATGCATTAGTTGAACAGCCAGGCACAAAGCAAATAGTGTTTTTGTCTGTGTGGGACATGCTAAAGGCTAAAAATAACGCCGAGTATCACCACTGTATTGAAAATGCTTCGCTTGTTATCCC
The DNA here is from genome assembly GCA_964369735.1 of uncultured Treponemataceae bacterium. Taxonomy (GTDB): domain Bacteria; phylum Spirochaetota; class Spirochaetia; order Treponematales; family Treponemataceae; genus CAYJFX01. The sequence goes on along the minus strand of CAYJFX010000071.1, from coordinate 7,686 downwards.
TGTTTCAAAAAGTATTCTAAGCGGTGCTAGGTTTTTAGGAAAAACAATTCCCATCCGTTATTATCCATTTAAAGCTCTTGTTTCTTTTTTAACAATTCTAGAAAATAGGTACCGTTCTCTTTATCTGCTTGGTGCTCACCCTGAGGTTTTGAAAGAGTCTGAAAAAAATATTCGCTCAACGTATCCTGGCTTACAAATTGTTGGTCGGGTCCCGGGATATTTTTCAAAAAAAAATGAAAAAGACATACTCTCGGCTATTTTTAAGGCAAATCCTTCAATGGTATTAATTGCTGATGGGATTCCCTCTGGTTCACGGTGGGCGTATGAAAGGCGAAACAGTTTTGGGTCAAGTATCTTTGTCTACTATAAAGATGCATTTTCAATTTTTTCTCAAAAAAAGAAACGTTTAAGCGATGCTTCCTTTGCAGCAGGAAGAGAGGTATGGCTTGAAATACTCAAAAATCCATTAAAAGTTTTTTTACTTTTTCCTTTTTTATGGTATATACTATTACTAATTGGGGACAAGTTAAGCAGAAGGTAGAGACCATAACTTAGTCCTCAGCGAAGAGGACGTATATGATAAAAGTTTTGTTAGTCAGCAGTGATGAAGAGCTTTATTCTTTTTGTCAAAGACTGCAGGAGAATCACATTAGTGTGATACGGGTATCCCCCTTTGCTGATAACATTGGGGACTTTTTTTGCCAGGCATCTCTTGTGCTTTTTGATTTTGAAATACTAAAAAATGGGTACAATACTTTAACTGAGCAAATTTATTCCTCCTGTGCTCATTCACCACTTATTCCACTTGTAAAAGAAGATAATCTTAGCACAGCATTGCGCATAATGCGGTACAAATATGAAGACATCGTACAACTACCGTGTTGCATAGAGTACTTGTATATGTATGTGAAACGGCGTATAGACCAACTTGAAACGAGTCTTTTATCCCCTACTGAAAATAAAATAATGTCTTTATGTATTGGCATCTCAGATGAAATGCTTTTGTTCAAAAAGAAATTAACTATGGCTGCCCAAAATGACTTATCAGTGCTCCTCCTTGGAGAAACTGGTACAGGGAAGAGTTACATTGCTCGGTTAATTCACAAGCTTTCTGCACGCAGGGAGAAGAAATTTGTAGAGGAAAATATTGCTGCAATCCAAGAAACTCTCATAGAGGGTGAACTATTTGGGACAAAAACAGGAGCATATACAGGCGCTGTGTCAAGGATAGGTTTGTTCGAGCATGCTCATAATGGAACACTTTTTTTGGATGAGATTGGTTGTATAAAAAATAGTATGCAAGCTAAATTGTTGCAATTTCTTGAAACAGGAATGTACCGTCCTGTAGGCGCAGTAGAATTAAAAAAAAGCGATGTTCGCTTAATAACAGCAACAAACTTATCCTTAAAGCGATTGAAAAACAGTAAGCATTTTAGAAATGATTTATATTATAGAATAAATGGTGTACAACTGCATATTCCACCTCTACGAAAACGAAAAGAAGATATTTTTCCTTTAGCAGAGCATTTTTTAGAAAATCTTAACTCGAAAAACAATGTAAAAAAAGAACTTTGCGATGACTCTATTGCAAAGCTTGAATCTCATTCTTGGCCTGGAAATATCCGAGAACTCGAGCGCTGCATAGAATGTGCTTTTTACATGAGCTCACATTCCCTCATCTCTGGTAGAGATATCAACTTTGTTTTTTGAGCCTAGCCCTGCAGCTTTTATGAATATTTTCTCTAAGTAGGTAGCCTCTCCTTGTGAGAGAAGAGCCCTTGTTAGTATAGTTTGCCAAAACTGTATCATATCCTTTTTTCCTGCTTGTGAAAAAAAACCTATTTTTTGCAAACTTATAATAATGACGTGTATTGTTTCATTGAGCTTGTGAAGTGAAATAGGAATATAGCCTGGGGAAATTTTTTTTGAGCCTTCCCCCATATTTTTTTGTGCACGAAAGAGTTCATAGGTAATTATCTGTACGGCATGCGAGAGGTTAAGAGAACCAAAAGCTTCACTTGTAGGGATTATTACTCCCATAGTACATATGTCTAATTCATCTTCGGTTAAGCCTGTTCGCTCATTACCAAAAACTATGGCAACTTGCCCTTCTTTTTCATTTTTGCTATCAGGAATATTTAATATGTGCTTTACAAATTCTTCAGGCAGAAGGAGTGCATTTTTTCTTTTTTTACCTCTTCTTCGGGTGGTTCCTGCTACTATCACGCAGTCATTCGTTGCATCCTCAAGTGTTTCAAAAAACTCAGCATTATCCCAAATTCCCTTTGCGTGTAAGGCTAAGGTGTTCACTTGATTTGTGTCATAATCTTGCCGTTTGCCAACGATTCTAAGACGATTAACATCCATTGTGAGCATAGACCTGCAGGTAGCCCCTATGTTTCGACTTTCATCAGGGCGACAAAGAACAATTATTGCTTGTGATAAATGCATAAAAACTCCATTTGTAATATCAGGTCTTTAGTATAGCGTAAAAACATAAAAAGTAACACTAAGTACAAAAAAAAATCTAAAAAAAGTATTTTACTTGATTTTTTCAGTTTTTTGATATATCTTTATGTATAGAGGTATTCGAATTTTTTTAGGAAAAAAAGCACTAGTAATCGGTGGAAGTGGAGGCATTGGCGCATCCGTTTGCCGCAACCTAGTTACACAGCAATGTTCTCTTACGGTGCACGGGGGGCATGACTCTGAGAGATTTAACCTCTTGGTGAGTGAGTTGCATAAAAGTGTACACGTCTCAAAAATTGTGCAATGTTTAGAAGTGGGGTTTAGTAAAAATTTTTTTAAAACCCCACTCATTGAATCGGTAAAAAGTGCCGATATTGTATGTATATGCTTTGGACCGTTTTTGCAAAAAAAACTTGATGCAATGAACGTGCAAGATTGGGAAGAAATGGTAGAGCTTAATTTACTTCTTCCAGGACTAATTCTTAGCACAGCATTGCCATCTATGATTGAAAAGCGCTGGGGGCGCCTTTTATTGATTGGAGGAACGAGAACAGAAAGAGTAAATGCGTTTGAGTCGAATGCAGCGTATGCGGCAGCGAAAACGGCTGTGAGTTCTTTGGTTCGCTCTACTGCACTTGAGTATGCAAAGTTCGGCATTACTTGTAATGCGGTTTTTCCTGGATTTACAAAAACAGAGTATCTGAGCGATGATATATGTGGTGATTTGAGTAAAAAGATGCCACAAAAACGGTTAATTGAAACTAACGAGATTGCAGAAGTTGCAATAGATTTGCTTAAGCAGCCCATGGTTAATGGAGCGCTTGTAAGCATAGACGGAGGTTGGGATCCTGCCTTTTAATGTACTTTTTGTTGAAATTTCCTAAATTGGTATTTGACAAACATACAACATATAGTGTATTATTAAGGTAGAATCGTAAATGAGGACTATGACAAGGAATACGAAATGGCTTTAAACAATAATTTAGTACCGGGTTTTGATGATGAAAAGGATGATAGCTTAAAAATTTCTCTTGAAAAAGCTCAAGGTGTTGATAAGTGTATTATACTGTACTTAAACGGATACATTGATACATATAACTCAAGTTTTTTCCAAAAACGTGTTGCAAAGGTAGTTGATGCTGGCTATACGAATTTAATTTTTAATTGCGCTACATTAAACTATGTGTCTTCAACAGGTATAGGTTCTTTTACGGCTTTTTTAAAAATGGTTAAGCCAAAAGGTGGCGATATTGTTTTATTAGAAATTCAAGCAAAAGTTTATGAAGTATTTCAATTGCTAGGCTTTTCACAGTTCTTTAATATTAAAGAGTCCACCGATGCTGCCATTGCATTTTTCCAACAAGAAACTGTGGCTGTAGTAGGTATTTTCCCTAAAACATTTTCTTGCCCGTTATGTTCAAAAAAACTTAAGGCAACGAGGGCTGGGCGCTTTCGCTGTTCAGAATGTAAAACCATACTTGCCATTGATGATCAAGGTCAGGTATTCTTAGGCTAAGAAATAAAATTGAAAGGTTGTTTTGAAAATCAAAACAACCTTTTTTTTGTTTAAAAATAGAATATGAATAGTTGTTTTTATTAGAAAATCATGGTATCATAAAAACATGAAAAAAGATTTGCTTATTATTCCTACATACATATTTGTTACCCTGTTTTTAACCGCTTTTTTAGCTACTTTTTTCGTCCTCTACCCTATGCCCTCTATAGGGAATCTCGACTATCATATATATGCTTTAGATGTATTTGTCTTTTCGGGCTTAACTCTTTTACCCTTAGTTTCTGTGGCTGCTTTAATAGCAATTACCTTAAGAGCTGTGAAAATTAATACATTTACAACCTTAGAATTTTTTACGTATATTTTTTTATGTGTATTTGTATGGCTCATCCTTATTCCTTTTTGCATGTTTTTTGCGCCAGAAAAGGTTGTAAGCATGAAAATCACCGGGAATACATCTACTATTGCATCTGTGTTTTTTGATCCTAATTCGCTACCAAGCCTTTTAGATAATCTAAAGATGTATGCGCTAAGCATTCCAACAACTTTATTAGGAGTTTTTTCTGACTTGCTAATATTACGCAAAACTGCTCTGAATGCAGGTATAGCAGGTAGGGTAGACTATCTACTATTTGCGAGTCTTGGAGTAGCTTTGTCAGCTTTGTATAGCTTACGATTTGTTTCAAAGTGGAAATTAATAAATGTTTCGACAATACTTTTTCTTTGGTGCTGTATTATTTGGATAAATGCTCTAATGTACAAAAACGAGATGACTGTGTTTTTACCTACTAAATGGACTGTAGCAAGTATTAATGGCTTAATTACCTTTGTCCTATTAGCGATTGGTGTTGTAACTACTGCCAAACAAAAAGAAGCAAAAAAAGAGGCTATATAATATGATATCAAAAAAAGTTGCAATTCTTACATCGATATATACTCTTATATGTTTAATAACTGCTTTAAGTGTGGCATTAGCAACTGACAATCTTCCTGATTTATTAGAAATAGATGTTTTTTCTTACAAGATTCTTTTAGGTTTGTCTATGTTTATTACATGGCTTCCATCAATTTTGGCATCAGTTTTTTTTGTCTCTATTGCGGCATATATCGATAAGGATGGTAGCAAAAATATACGCAGTTTTTCAGCAAGCCAAATGGAAAGTTTTAAGCGTATAATGGTACTAACAATTGTAAATGTTGTTCTCGTATTTTGTGCTTCAGAAATACTTGCCCCCCTCGTTAATAGTGCACAAGTTGAGCGAGAGACAAGGGTTTCAGATTATGATTGGTATGTAGAGCGAAGTTTAGAAGCATATGAAAATGATGATATTTTAGGGGCATTGTTTTATGTAGACACAGCCTTGGCCTTATACCCATCTTCTGTAGAAGCTTTAGACTTAAAAGAACTCCTTGAAAGAGCTCCTGCCGAAACTATTACAGAATCGCTAGAATACTTTCCAGAAATATTATCACCAAGTGAAGCTACAGAGCTCACAACAGCTGAAACAGTTTTATCGATGCTTGAAAAGGCACGAGAATCATTTGATAATAAAAACTACTTTGATGCACATTATTATGCCTTTGTAGGCCTAGAGTTGGGAGGGGTAAACAGTGCAAATAGTGCAGAGCTCCAAAAAATATCCCTTGATGCATGGAATATACTCGAATCGTGGTCTGGTTTTGAAACAGATGAAGATATGGAAATTTTCCAATTAAAACGTCAAGGGTATGCGCACCTTATGGAAGGCGATGCTTTAAGTGCATATTACATTTATTTAGATTTAAATAATAGAATTTCACATGATCCTGATGTAATACGATATTTTAAATTATCTGAAAATGCTCTCTTAAACGAATACTTTTTTATAGATGAAACAACAAACCTTGCACATTTTGAGCGAGCAAAAAATATATCATTTTCAGTTACTAGAAGTGATGGGCTTTATTATGATGTTCAAATTGGCGGTATAACAAATGTTAGAAGTGCGGGTGAGTATTTAAAATATTTACGAAATTATTCGTGCACAGTGCAAAATGAGAGTGGACAAACTGTTGCTTCATTTACCGTTCCATATGTAAAATTAATTGGGCAACCCCTTTCAAGCTTTAACAATGATACTATAGATACATTGGAACTTTCTGAAGATGAAATTGTACCACGGCTGCTTCTTACCTCTGTTGATAGAAATACAAAAGGTGTTGTTAGTGCTCCAGTATTCACTCACGGTTTAGGAGCCTCTATAGACGACAGTTTAACTCTATTACCAATGAGCTTAGATGATTTTGAATTAATAGCTGACGCATCTCAAGGGCCAATGTTTATAAACCTAGCTTCATTGTATGCTTTTATTCCAAAGGCAGAGCAGTATGGATTTTCAGAGTTAGTGTTTAGTAGTTATTTTTTACAGCGTGCGTGTTACCCATTTATTGCTTTTGCGCTATTTTTGTTTCTTGCAATTCAAGCGTGGAATTATAGACTTTCAGAAGGTACTATTTTTCGGTTTTATTGGGTGTTAATTGTGCCTATTTTTACTGTTGTAGCAGAGGTTATTCGAGCTCTTTTGGATTATGGCATGAGTTTAATATCGCTGACTTTTGCGAGAATAGAAGGCTTGTGGCAAGTACCTGCTTTTATTGCAACCATTTTAATAATAATTATTATTCTGTCAATACGGTTTTTATCATTACATACTGAAATGAAGTCAAAATGATTAATGGATTGTATCTAGTATGAATCATTTTTTTAAAACACTCAAACAATTTGTTATAACATATAAGATTATCTTTATTGCATTGATACTTGGCTTGCTTGGAGGTATAACTCTTGGTATAGTTGGGGCCTTAACGGTATACTTTGTTGAAACGCTTGTTAAGCGAATGAAAAAAGATTCGAGCTTAGAAGCAAGTATAGAAAATCCATTTAATAATAATTTTGAAGGTTCACTTACAAAAAAGGCCGATGAGCCATTTGAAGGAGCTTTACTTGTTGCAGCTCTAGGCGTATATTGTACTGGAAATGCTGATTTTGCAGGAATACAAATGCAAAAGCGCTTTTCGCACTTATATGTTGCCGATTGGACAAGTCTTTGCAGAATTGCAACAAACTCTGAAAGTTTAAACGGAGATTTAATTGTTGAGTGCCTTGGGGCTACATTGATTAAGTATCCGCAAAAAGAAAGCTCGTATGAAAGCCTGCTTTTGCTTATTTTCACTTTTTTATCGATAGTTGAATATGATTGGAATAGTGAAAGGGGAGTAAAGCCCTCTGAATATTTGGCTGAGCTCTTACATAAGCCAATCTATATACAAAAAACAAAAGAAGATGAATTGAAAAAAGCATATGACTTACTTGGTGTGGGCCAAGATTCCAGCGTTGATGCTGTAAAAAATGCACATAGAACGCTGGTTGCACTGTATCACCCAGATACTGTCACTGAGCTTAGTGATGAGCAGAAAAAAATAGCCGCTGAAGCGTTTTTACGGATTCAAGCGGCTTATGAAAGCATTATGGCTACATTTAATTAATCTCTATGTATCAACTCTTTCAATTCTAGCGCCTAAGCTTTTGAGGCGTTCGGCTAAATTTTCATACCCTCTTTCTACTTGGTACACATTGCGTATAATACTTTTTCCACTTGCAGACATTGCAGCAATAACAATTGCCATACCAGCTCGTACATCAGGAGATGTGAGTTCTTCATCAC
>CAYJFX010000070.1:0-9906 GCA_964369735.1 uncultured Treponemataceae bacterium | reverse complement strand
CCACTACCTGCACGTTACGAATGTGCTGCTCTGCCAGGTGAGCTAAGTTGGCATTATAGTTCAATTATACAAACAAACCATACTGCGGTCAAGATAAAAAAGGCCGTTTTCTGTTTCAGAAAACGGCCTTGAAATATTTATTATTTTTTCTTTAGATATTTAACACTATCGAGCGCTACCGCTGCAATAATAATTAAACCTTTAAAAACAAATTGTAAGTTGGTATCAATACCAAGGAATGTGAGGCAATAGGTGAGCCCAGTAAAAATAATAACACCTATAACGGCCCCACCAATCTTACCAATACCACCACTAAAGGAAATACCACCTACTACACAAGCAGCAATTGCGTCGAGCTCATAACCTTGGCCTGTTCCCGCACTTGCATTTGCCCTAAAGGCTTCAAAAAATGAACCAAAACCGTAAAAAATACTTGCCATTATAAATACGCCCATTGTAACCTTTGTAACACTGATTCCGCTTACACTTGCAGCTTCAGAGTTTCCACCAACAGCATACATATTTTTCCCGAAAATAGTTTTATTCCAGATGAACCATGCTACAATAATAGCTACAGCTGCAGGTATTATCAATTTCGGAAATGTAATCAGTTCACCATTAACAACTCCTAATATCCAACGGCCTCCAAGCAAGTCTTTAATTTCTCCATCAATCGATCCTACTGGAGTTCCCCGTGTACCAAAAAACAAGAGTCCATAAATAATAAGCTGTGTTGCGAGTGTTGAAATAAATGGATGTATTTTCAGTTTTGCTGAAAATATGCCTGCAAAGGAGCTAAACAAAACACACAGCGTAACGGAAATACTGAGCGCCATGGTAACTCTCCAAACCATAGGAATTAAAGAAAAATCCCAAGGCCCCATACCAAATACGGTTACAATATTAGCCCCTGGATGCAAAATAAGCCCTGTTGTAACTGCTCCTAAAGCAACCATACGGCCGACACTTAAATCGGTACCAGCAAGCAAAATAAGTCCTGCAACACCTAATGCGTAAAACATTCTCGTTGAAGATTGTTCTAAAATAGTAAATATATTAGGCAAAGAAAGAAGATTTCCTCTACCAGAAATAGGAGCAACAATAATACAAACAATAAAAAAGATTAAAATTGCAAGGTATAACCCATTCTCTAGTAAAAATTTAGATCCTGTAAAATTGTATGCATAATCTTTTGCACTAAGGACAATATCTTCTGCAAATACAGCCTTCCCATTTCTCAGATTTCTATTTAACTGAACATGGTCAACAAAAGCCTGTTTCTTTGCAGCTTTGCACAAGGAAATTTTTGTGTTAAAATGATTTTTTGCATCAAAAAGGCCTGACTGTATTTCATACTTATATGCGGCTATATCCTCTTTTAATGCTGTTACATCTACCTTTGCAGGTTTTCCAATATAAGAAGCTCGAATTTTCTTAACACCTTCACTTCCAGCCTTTTTTATTTCTGCAACTTCTTTTTTGTAGTCATTTTTGAGTTTAATAATATTTGCATTTTCATCAGCTACTACCTGTGCGTTGTAAATTTTCGAAACCTTATTGGCATATATTACAGCTTCTTTTTCAATTCGCTTTTCTTCTGCCTTGTTCTTTTTTGCAACGGTTTTTGCCAAAGCAATATTATCTTTGTGCTCGGATATAACTCGTTGTTTTTGAACAGCGTCAAACATTTTATTCTTTTTCGCTATAAACAAATCTTGTTTTAGCTCAAGAATTCTATTCTCTCCATCTTTTCGCAATTCATAGAGTTTTGTTATATACTCTTGTATTTTTACATCACTTTCAAGGGCGCTTTGGTTAATTGATTGATCTGACATATTTCGCATATCCTTTTTATAAATACTTGGCTGAAAGTCTCAGCAGTTCTTCTTGATTTGTGTCTTTTGTATTGACAACTCCAGCTATTTTACGATTTGACATAACAGCAATCCTGTTTGTAATACCTAAAATTTCAGGCATTTCACTTGAAACAACAAGAATTGTTTTTCCTTCTTTTGCCATTTTGATTATAAGTTGGTAGATTTCATACTTTGCTCCAACATCTATCCCTCTTGTTGGCTCATCTAAAAGAAAAACCTCTGGTTGTCGTTCAAGCCATTTACCAATAATAACTTTTTGCTGATTTCCACCACTTAGAGAAGTTATTAAGTCCTCAACAGATACACATTTTGTTTTCATCACCTTTACTTCATGGTTCGCAGCTTCTGTCATTTTTCTCTCTGATAAAAGCCCAAATGTCTTATAACCGCCCAAGTTAGTTATGGTTGTATTAAACTTAATTGTACCTTTACCAAACATACCGTTAAATTTTCGCTCTTCAGTTACTAGAGCAAAGTTATATGACATTGCTTCTTTGCTGCTACTAAAGCGAAGCTTTTTGCTATCTAATACTATTTCGCCAGAAGCTATTGTTCTTATTCCAAATAGTGCTTCTAAAAGCTCACTGCGCCCCGCACCTACAAGGCCATACAATCCAAAAATTTCACCTTTTTTTACCTTAAAAGATATATCGTCAAGAACTGGCTCAAATTTTGTAGTAAGGTTTTTCACTTCAAAATAGTCTTTTCCTGGCTTATTATCCACTTCAGGAAAGCGCTTATCTAAAGAACGTCCAACCATTGCAGAAATGAGTTCATTCATAGTTGTATCTTTAGTAGACTTTGTCATAATCATTTTACCATCACGAAGGACAGCTACTTCATCACAAATTTCAAATATTTCATCCATTTTGTGAGATATATACACAAAGGATACACCTTTGCTTTTTAAGTCATTTACAATTGAAAAAAGTTTTTTTATTTCTACCTCTGTTAAAGAAGAGGTTGGTTCATCAAGAACAATGATTTTTGCATCATATGAAACTGCTTTTGCAATTTCTACCATCTGTCTCTGAGAAACAGACATCGTTCTCATAACTGTTTTTGGGTTAACATTCATGTTTAGCGAAGCAAACAACTTTGTTGTTTCTGTAAACATTCTGCTTTCATCAACAACGCCACCCTTTGTTGGGTACCGCCCTAAAAAAATATTATCTGTAACAGTTCTATCTAAACATTGATTAAGCTCTTGGTGTACCATTGCTACTCGGTTTTCCAATGCTTCTTTTGGGGTTTTAAAATTTATAGTTTTTCCAAGAAGAGAAAAATGGCCCTCATCTTTTGCATAAATACCGAATAGGCATTTCATCATTGTAGATTTCCCAGCACCATTTTCGCCCATGAGACCGATAACGCTACCTTTTTTTACAGTAACATTAATACCATCAAGGACTTTATTTTTCGCAAATGATTTTGAAAGATTTTTTATCTCTAATACTACATCATCCATCAATTTTCCTTTGTATAATTGAAAAACTATGGCAAAAAAATTGCCATAGTTTTCATGTGTAAATTTTATTTAGGCTTTACGGACTCTTAGTACTTTAATTTATCTGTATAGTCAGGACCTGAGTTTGTTCTAACCATATTGATAGCATATGCATCATATGCATTAAGATTTGTAAATCTATCTAAAACTACAGATTCGTTTTGACCATCACCTTGTACAATTGTTAAATCAATGTTCAATAAAGGTGCATAGTATTCCAATGCTGGAACATAGTTTGATGAAAGGAAGTTGTCCCCTGCATTGTAAATTGTTAAAAGAACTTTTTTCATTGGAGCATCAGATTGTTTAACACCTGCATCTCGTGTTCCTGCTGTGTAGTTTTGCCAGTTATCAGCATTTACACCAGCATTTTCTGCTAAAACAGCTTTTGTTTCAGGAATGTAGATAACTGGAGCTGTAATTTTGTTTCCGTACATATCAGGTTCTGTAATACCTTTTGTGTATACATCTTCACCAGTTAAACCATCCATGAGGTTTCTAAGAACTTGAAGGGTTGCTGTTGCTTGAGCATCAACGTTTTGTGATACTGTTCCACTCACAATTCCAGCACCAATATCTTCTGGTACACCTGGGTTTGCATCATATCCGAATACAGGAACACCAGCTGGGTAGTTAGAAGCTTGAAGAGCACCTAATGCCATACCGTCATTGTTAGAAACAACTAAGTCAATTTGAGTACCATATTGTGTTGCCCAAAGACCCATTGCATCTGTAGCTGCATTTGCATTCCATGTTGAACCGTCTGTTCCAGTCATTGCTTTACCTTCAAGCTCAACAACTCTGTATGTTCTTCCACCTACAGAAACTGAACCAACTTTAGCTACGCCAGGGTCAGTTGAACCATCCCATGTACCTAATGCACGGCGAATACCTTCTGTGCGTGCTTTTGAGTCATTGTGTCCAACATCTCCAATACAAAGAACATAACCAATAGTTCCGTCACCGTTTCTGTCTAAGCTTGCACTAGCTTCAGCTAAGTAATCAGTGATGAGTTTACCTTGAACTGCACCACCACCAGCTGCATCAAAACCTACATAGTATGTTTTGTCATTCCAATTCATTGTGTCCATATCAATGGCACCAGTTGTTGGGTCAGATGGTTGTCTGTTAAAAAACACAACAGGTTTATCTTGATTAAGAACAACACTGTCAGATCCACCGCCTGCAAAAGCGATTCCTGCTACTAAAGATAGCATTAAAAGAATACCAATTACTTTTTTCATTTTTTCCTCCTACTGAAAAAATGTGCGCATAACTGCACTTTAAGAATTGTCCGTGAAAATACACACGGGCTTCTATAATTATTGCATTCTTTGTCTAACTTGTCAATATATTTTTTGCCCATAAAAGCGATATTACATTGTTTTTTACCATAATATGGATATGAAAAAAGGGGAATTCCTAGGCTTCCTCCTGCCTTAAAATTTTTTCTAGTAATTCAGGGATTTCATAAACTGTCTTTAGTTTTGCAAAAACATTTGCAACCTTGCATTGTTCCTTGTTGTATTGCTCGAAAAGATCTATCAAAACACCCCTCCCACCAAGGTCAGAAAACCCTTTAATATATTTGAGATGATCATCAAAGAAAAGTGTTTCGTTTATTGAAAACCCCTTTTCTTCAATTGCTTTGAGATAGGCACCTTTATGAGGTTTTCCACGAAGATTGTTATCCTCTAAATCGTATACCCCATCAAACAAATCATACACTTGCAAATGGTTGAGAATGCAATCAGCATGTATTTTTGGTCCATTTGTTAAAACAGTAAGATGATAATTTTTTGACAAGTTTTGTAGGAAGTGTCGAAGGTTGGGGTCAAAGGCAACCTCCTCTTTTTCATTAGGTGGATGCAGGGCTTCAAAGTACGCCTTTGTATCTGTTAGTGCGTGCTCAGTTAAAAGCCATTCTAAGGTTGTTCCATGTCGTGTTAGACCCTCCTCTCTAAGCTTAGCAGCCTCAGCTCTTGGCTTGTTAAAAAAGCCTGAAACAAAGTTTAACAACCTCTCTGTCATATTTTTATCAATTGAGTTACTTCCAGGATACAAGGTATTATCCATATCAAAAAGGAGATTTTTTATATTCATACCTTTGACATTACTATAAATGTCTGTTTTTTACAATGGCAAAAAAATCAGCTATATGTTAAATTTTGATATATTAAAGGATTTTTAATTGACAAAATATCCATTTGTGTTATACACTCTGTCTATGAAAATCTTATTAATTGGTGGTAGCGGTACCATTAGTTCAAGAATAACCCAACAGCTTTATGCACAAGAACATGATGTATATATACTAAACAGAGGGAAGCACTCAGAATACATAACAGAATTATGTGCTCATACTTCCAAACATGAAAAACCCTTTAAAGGAAAGCTAACTCACCTTTCGGCAGATTCTTACAACAAGGAAGAGCTTAGCAGTGTAGCAACTTCAGTTTTAGGCCTAGATGAACAATTTGACGCGGTCGTTGATTTTATTGCCTTTCTTCCAGAGCATGTTCAAAAGGACTATGAAGTTTTTTTTAATAAAACAAAGCAATTTATTTTTATTAGTTCTGCGTCAATTTATCAAAAGCCACTATCAAATTATATCATCACTGAAAGCACCCCTCTTGCAAACCCTCACTGGGAATACTCGCGAAACAAAATTGCATGTGAAGAACTACTTATTGAAAAGTATCGAAGCGCGGGCTTTCCAGTAACCATCATTCGACCAAGTCACACATATGATGAACGATCTATACCCCTAGGAGTTCATGGTAGACACGGCAGCTGGCAAATTGTAAAACGAATGCTTGAACAAAAAGAAGTTATTATACATGGTGATGGAACTTCTCTTTGGACTATGACTCATGCAGAAGACTTTGCAAAAGGCTTTTGTGCCTTAGTGGGAAATATTCATGCAATTGGTGAAACCATACAAATTACTGGCGATGAAACTCTATCATGGAATCAAATATATGAATGCTTTGCTTCCGCCTTAAATGTTCCCCTAAAAGCTGTTCATGTATCATCCCATTTTTTGGCAGCTGCAAGCGATTTTGACCTACAAGGAAGTTTAATTGGCGACAAGGCAAATTCAGTGGTATTTGATAACACAAAGCTAAAAAGACTTGTGCCAGGATTTCACTCTACAATTAGGTTTGATGAAGGTATAAAAAAAACCATAGCGTACCTACTTTCTCATAGCGAATTACAACGAGAAGACCCTGAATTTGATTCTTGGTGTGATGCTGTAATTGAATCACAAAAGAACGCCTTAGAGTACGTACTATTAAAAATGAAAAAGGGGTAATACATATGAAAAAAACAGAGCATGAAAAGCTTCAATCCTACTACACTCAAACATTGTCTGTTTTACGCCCATTGTTAAAAGCAATCTTTGGATACACCTACGAAAAAGCACCTGAGGTTGAAGGAAACTATTTAGTTTTAGCAAACCACAACAGCAACTTAGATCCCTGGCTTTGCTGTTTAAGCTTTGATAGGCAGATGTATTTTTTAGCAGGCGAAAATGTTTTTAGGCTTGGCTTCCTTTCATGGATTGTAAAAAAACTGTGGGCACCTATTTCTAAGGTAAAAGGCAAAAGCGATGTAACGGCCATGATGAAACTTATCCGACATTTAAAAGAAGGTCATAATTGCAGCCTTTTTCCTGAAGGAAATAGATCTTTTGATGGACTTACCGCAGAGGTAGGAACAGCAATTGGAAAGCTTGCAAAAATATCAGGCGCAAGTCTTGTAACATACAAATTTGAGGGGCTTTACTTTTCAACTCCCAGATGGGGAACTTTTATGCGAAGAGGAAAGGTAAGTGGTAAAGTTATAAATGTATACACAAAAGAACAGCTTGCAAAAATGAGTGCAGAAGAAGTAACAAAGCATATAAACGATGATATATATGAAGATGCATACGCAACTCAGGAAAAAAACCCAGTAAAATTTAAGAATCATAAACGAGCAGAAACCATAGAATCTATTTTGTTTATTTGCCCCTCATGTAACACCATAAGTAGCATAACATCAAAAAAACATCATTTTTGGTGTAAAAGCTGCAATGCAAAGGCAGAATACACAGAATATGGTTATTTAGAGGGTGACTTTAGGTTTAAAACTATAACAGCCTGGGAGGCATGGCAACAAGAATATATTAAAACATATATTGACAGTAGCTTAAAAGAAAACCCAAATAAACCACTTTTGTGGGATGACTACGTGGAGCTCACTCTTATTGATATAGACCACAATGAAACAATAGTCAGCAAAGGAAAATTTGAGTTTTATTCAGACAGAATTAAAGTGGGAGATTATGAATACTTATTTGAAGGAATAAATAACTTTGACATGGTATTTAGACGCACTCTATTATTTAACACAAAACGTAATGAAAACTTTCAAATTTTTTCTAAACAATTTTTATGTGCAAGAAGTTACATTTTTGCATATCGATACTTATGCTCAAAAATAAAATAATATTTTTTATAGAACGAAAGGAGAACTTATGGAAATTACAGCACAAAACATGGAATTATGGGGTGGCGTTGTTCAATTTGGAATATTGAGCATACTTTTACTGGGAGCAAATATCCTGCGCACAAAAATTAAGGCTGTGCGAAGCCTTCTAATGCCAACAGCGGTTCTTGCAGGCTTTCTACTACTCCTCTTGCGAAGCACGGGATTGCTTTCAATAGATATTGCTTTTCTTGAAATAATAACCTACCATGGAATAGCTATAGGTTTTATAGCAATGTCCTTACGAGTAAAACAAAACAATGATTTTCAATCAGAGGAAAAATTCTTACCTTTAAAAAATGGAGCAGTGCTTGTTTCTGCATACCTTGTGCAAGCGCTCATAGGTCTTGTTATTTCTATTATTCTTTCGCTCACATTTATGCCAAACCTTTTTAGGGCATCCGGCATATTGCTACCAATGGCATACGGACAAGGACCGGGGCAAGCAAATAATATAGGAGCAACCTACGAGTCTTTTGGTTTTGTAGGAGGGCGCTCTTTTGGTCTTGCTTTGGCTGCCGTCGGATTTTTATGTGCCTGCATAGTTGGTGTGTGCTACCTTAACATACTAAAAAAGAAAAACAAAGCTTCTTTTGAACTTTTTAAACATGAAGAAACAGAAATTTCAGCTGATATTTTTCATACTAAAGAAGAAATACCTATTGCTGAATCAGTTGATAAGTTTTCGGTACAAATGGGTTTGGTTTTGTCGCTATATGCTTTCACCTATTTAGTAATGTATCTCATTACAACAAACATAGATACATATGCACCAAGTCTTTCCTCTCTGGTTAATCCCCTGCTTTTGGGATGGAATTTTATGGTTGGTGCTGCTTTTGCCTCTATAACTAAGTTTATTTTTATAAAACTTAGAAAAAAGAATATTATGAAACATCAATATCAAAATAACTATTTGTTAAACAGAATTTCAGGCTATGCGTTTGACCTTATGATTATTGCAGGAATTGGCTCCATTGATATTGGCAAACTTGCAGGACTTTGGGTTCCCTTTATTTTAATGAGTATTGCAGGCGGGGTTGGAACATTGTTTTTCTTACGATGGATTGCAAAACACCTTTATAAAGGTTACGAAGAGCAAGGTTTTGTGTCTATGTTTGGCATGTTAACAGGCACTATAAGCTCGGGTGTTTTACTCCTTAGAGAAATTGACCCAATGTATAAAACACCTGCTACTAATAATCTTCTAACAGGAACTGGCACAGCTATTTTTTTGGCACTCCCTATTTTAGCGCTAGTTGGACTTGCACCAAGAAGCCCAGTGATGCCAATTTTAATAATTCCAATTGCAAGTGTTTACCTGGCCGTGATGTTATTTATTATCTTTAAGGTAGGAAAGAAAAAAACTTAGATCCTTGCGTATAAAAAAAACCTGCTAATGCAGGTTTTTTTATGTACAGAATAATGTTGTGTACAGCTTTATGCTTTACTTTATCACTTGTAAATGTAAATCTCGCATTTGGTCTTCATCTACCAAAGATGGACATTCATCCATTGGGCTTTGCGCAAAAGAGTTTTTAGGGAAGGCAATAACTTCCTTAATTGATGTTTCCTTACACATAAGCATTACAAGCCTATCTAAGCCAGGCGCAATACCACCATGAGGAGGCGCCCCGTACTTAAACGATTCTGTTAAGAAGCCAAATTTCTTTTCGCCCTCTTTTTCATCAAAGCCAACAATTTTGAAAATGCGTTTTTGTAAGTCGGGGTCGTGAATACGAATTGAACCTGATGCAAGTTCGTAACCATTAAGAACAAGGTCGTAAAGGTCTCCTTTTACGCTGCCTGGATCGCTTTCAAGCGTTGCATGATATTTTTCTTGTGGCATGGTAAACATGTGGTGCGCAGTATCCCATTTGTTTTCTTCTTCATTGAATTCGAACATTGGAAAGTCGATAATCCATGCAAAAGCAAATTTATCTGGGTCGCAAAGATTTAAGTCTTTTCCAAGTCGAGTACGAACAGCACCAA
>CAYJFX010000069.1:0-10185 GCA_964369735.1 uncultured Treponemataceae bacterium | reverse complement strand
CTGATGGGCCTCCTAAAAATCCTAAAAGTTTTGACTCTTTATTAGCTTTTTTTACACCATCGTAAAGGCCAGAAATAACGTTGTGTCCACCAGGAGCTTGTCCTCCAGAAAGGATAACCCCAACAGTTATTTTTTTACCTGCGTTTGCGTTAGCACCTTTTACAAGGTTTGCAATTGGTTTTCCATAAGTGTTTTGAAATAATTCTTTTACTTTGTCGGCATCTGCAACTGCTGTTGTTGCTTCCCCAAGTGAAATAGTAAGGTTTTGTAAATCTTCTTTTAAAATAGCTGGTAATTTTGGCTCGTATTCGTATCGAGCTTTTTGTAATGCTGAAATACTCATTGATATCTTCCTGTTTGTGAATAAATTTCTATATAAATCTTTCTTTATAGATTGGAAGAATAATAGCGTAAAGTGGGGAAAAATTCAAGTAGGAGGACCAAGTAATAATTCTATGTTATAGGGCAAAGAAAAATCGAAAATGAGTTTTTACACAAAAAAAAGGGCTCGACACAGTTGCCGAGCCCACTTAATATGCATAGGGTTAGTTGAAAAATTATTTTTCCATCAAATAATCTGCAACTGCTTGATATGCAGGTAACGATGTTGGGTCCATTGCTGAGTTAAACGATGTAGGGTGTGACGCAAAGCGCACAATTACCATATCTGCAGCAGGGTCAATGTAAATAGTTTGGCCGTATACACCACGGGCGGCAAAGGCTCCATTTTCATTTTCAGTAATCCACCACATATCACGATAGCTCCAACCTGGAAGAAGTGAGTATCCAGCTTTTGCAAACTTTTCAGGATCCCCACCTACTTTAATATCTTCTACTGCTGCAGCCGGAATAATTTGTTTTCCATTGTAATATCCGTCATTAAGAATCATTTGTCCAAATCGAGCAAGATCACGCAATCCTGCACTTAAACCACCACCTGCAAAAGGTGTTCCAATTGAGTCAACAGAATAATAGGCATCTGTTTCAGCACCCATTGGTTGCCAAATAAGCTCAGACACAAGTTCATTTACTTGCTTTCCTGTTGCCCTGTCAATAATCCAACCAAGAACATCGGTATTTGCAGTTTTATATGCAAAGGCTTCTCCATGCTCGCCTTCCTTTTTAACTGTTACTAAAAACTCATAGTAGTTAGTTGGACCTTTATAATCTGCTGGCTTAGGAAGAGGGTTTCCTGCAGCCGCATGTTGCCAGATTTCTGCATTTGGGTCTGCATAGTCTTCACTAAACTTAATGCCTGTAGTCATATCCATAACTTGGCGCACCGTTGCATCACCAAAACCAGAAGAAGCAAGTTCTGGAACATAGTCCATTACCAATTTGTTTTCGTCAATTACGCCTTCTGCCACAAGAATTGCGGCAAGAGTACCAGTAAATGACTTTGTCATAGACATAGCACCATGATGCCCATCTGGTTCTAAAACACCAAAATATCGCTCATACACAACATCACCATCATGCAAAATAATCATTCCATCTGTATAATTTGCATATAAAGATTCTTCCCATGTCATGGTGTCAGTCGTATTCATTGGCGTAAAAGTAAGCGCATCAATTGCTTCTTCGTCAAGTGCCACAGGTAGTACCGATGGGTTTCCAAGGCCTCTTGAAACATTTACTGTAGGCATTAATTGCCTAAAGTTTGAAAAGGTCCACCTTGATGCTGGAAAACTAAAGTATGACCCATCATAAAAAAAGAGACGTTTGTCCTCAGGGGGCGGAGAGCCTACCATCCAACCCAACTTTGCAGGATCTGAATCCATTGCATTTAAAACAGGACCTGAACCTGATGAATCGTGAACTGGGGCCATACCCGCATCGCTCCCCATACTAGAGCACGATACGAAAAACACTGCGAATAAAACGCACAATAGTTGAGCTTTTTTCATGTTTACCTCCGAAAATGCTTATACATATTTATAATATATATATTCTTTATTTTTGTCAATATGTTTAATTTTACACAATATCACATCTTTAATGCTGTATAATAATAAAAACCAGTCCAAATAACGATAAAACTCAGTGCTAAAAAAAATGTTAACCTTTTCTTTAACAAATTAAAGACAATAAAGTAACAGAATTTAGAAAAAAAAATTTGTCATATCTGAATTTTCGTGGTATAATTTTGATGGTAATATTTTACCAATGAGGAGACAAAAAAATATGCACTTCAGCGAAAAGGTGCTTGAAAAAGCACTTACAATTGCAGAGGAATGTCAGGGACATAACCATGCATTTTGTACAGCACGGTGTCCTATGCACACTGATGCAATCGGTTATGTTGGTCTTATAAAAGAGAACAAAATAGAGGATGCTTTAGTAAAAATTCGAGAAAAAGTTTTTTTACCGGGAACACTTGGGCGCATTTGTGCGCACCCATGCGAAACAGAATGCAGAAGGTGTAAGGAATATGAGCAACCTATTTCAATAGCATTACTCAAACGCTATGCAGCAGACAAAGCAGATAATGAAAAACTCTGGGATATAGAAAAAAAGCCTTTAACTGGCAAAAAAGCTGCAGTAATTGGAGCAGGCCCTGCTGGCGCACAAGCTGCCATAGATTTAGCAAAAGAAGGCCATGCTGTTACAATTTTTGAAAAATTGCAAGTAGTAGGTGGTATGATGAGGGTTGGAATTCCATCTTATCGACTACCACGTAATGTAATCGATTTTGAATATTCGTACCTTGAAAAACTTGGCATAGATTTTAAAATGGGTGTTGAAATAGGAAAGGATATTCAATTCAGTGATTTAGTAAAAGACTATGATGTTGTAATTGTTGCAAATGGAGCCCATAAAGGAAGCCAGATTCCAACAAAGGGCGATAGCAGTGAAAACATTACAAACGCAGTCGATTTTCTAAAAAGAGCTTCTTTAGAACAAAAAACTGATTTACCGTGTAAGAATGTTTTAGTTATTGGTGGCGGAGATGTTGCAATGGACTGTGCAAGAACCTCTCTCAGGCTAGGAGCAACTACAGTAAACATGGTGGCCTTAGAAAAAGAAGATGCTCTTCCTGCAAGTAAGCATGAACAACACGGCGCTAAAGAAGAAGGCATTATTATGCATGCTGGCTTTGGAGTACAAGAAATTTACAACAGTGATGGAAGAGTATCCTCTGTTTTAGTTCATGAATGCACCAGCATGTTTGACAAAGACGGAAAGTTTAATCTTCAATTCAATGATAAAAACACAAAAAAAATTGATTGCGACACAATTGTATTTGCAACAGGTCAAATTGTAGAAGATGTTACAGGCGGTATGATTGAGCAAGGAAGAGCAGGTCGCTACGTTACAAACAGAGACACCCTGGCAACATCTATCGACAATGTCTTTGTAGCAGGAGACAATGCAGGCGGTGTAATTGTCATTGAAGCCATGGCCCTAGGAAGAAAAGCGGCCCTCTCAGCCATAAATTACTTACAAGGAAAAGAACTCTCTGAAGGAAGGAATTTTGAAGAAGAGTGGTATTATACTTCAAAGCTTGATATTCCCCTCCCTGAAGATGCAAAGGATCTTCCAAGAACGGAAGCCAAACAAATGGATGCAAAAATGCGCATAAAAACATTTGATGAATGTGACTATGGTTTTACAGAAGAAGAAGCCTTAAAGGAAGCTGGGAGATGCTTTGTGTGTGAGTGTAAAAAATGCATGGTTGAATGTATTATGCTTAATGATTATGCAGAGTATCCTGGACAACTTTTTAAACAGTTTATTAAAGACAAAGATTTAAAACCTGTAATTGCATACTCTTGCAATATGTGTGATCAATGTACACTTGTGTGCCCCGAAGAATATAAATTTGCAGAACTTTTTGGTGCAATACGTAAAGACATGGTTAAGGCAAATGGCGGAAATTCGCCAATGAAAGGCCACAAGGCAATCAATATGCATCAGCTTTTAGGTTTTTCAAAAATATTTACAGGCAAGTATAAAGGTAAGGAGAAAAGATAATGGGAAGAAAAGCATTTATGGGTGGATGTGCGCTATCATCGTACAACCCAGATTTAGTTCTTAAAACAGCAGAATATTTAAAGACTCTTTACCCCGACCTATCATTAATTCAAAAATGTTGTGGAAAGCCAACAAAGGCCGTTGGGCAAGAAGACAAGTTTCATGAAAGGTTTGATGGGCTCACAAAGGACTTAGAATCTCTTGAAGTAGATGAGCTCATTGTAGCCTGTCAAAGCTGTTATAAAACAATGGGATTAAATGAAAACATTAAAGTAATTTCACTATGGTCATTGCTCCCACAAATTGGTCTTCCAAAAGAACTTGTTGGAAAAGCAAAAGGTAGTGATGTAGTGTTTTCAATGCATGATTCATGCTCTGTTAGGCCGTATAAGGACATTCACGATGGTATTCGCTGGATTATGAATGAATTAGGATATAAAACCGTAGAACCTGAAAAAACACGTGAAAACACTCGCTGCTGTGGCTTTGGAGGAATGGTGGTACCAGCAAACCCAGAAACCGCAAAAAAAGTTATGGTACGTCGTGTTGGCGACTTTCCTACAAATCAAGTAGTCACCTATTGCGCTGCATGTAGACAATCCATGCTCATGGGTGGTGCACAAGCATGGCATATACTGGACCTTGTATGGGGTGATGTAGTGAAAAAAGGCGCTACTCCTCCTATTGATACACTCTCTCAAACTGTAACTGCATGGACAAATCGATTTAAGACAAAGATGGGACTTAAAAAAATTAATTAAAGGATATTTGAAATGGAAAAAAATGAAGCAAAAAAGAAAACAGGCTTAATAAAAATTATTATCGCCGTTGTTGTAATTGGACTTGGTATTTTCTTGGCAAACTATTTTGGGTTACTTGAATTTTTATCAAATGTTCCTGCAATGCAGGCATGGTTTAACAGTCTTGGAATTTGGGGATATCTCGCATACATTCTTTTATACACTGTTATAGCTATTTTTATGATACCAGGCTCAATGCTTACTATTGCAGGTGGTATTGTATTTGGCTCTATTATTGGTGGTGTTCTTTCAATGATTGCAGGTACAACAGGCGCCACAGCTGCCTTTATCGTTGCACGCTATATTGCTAGAGGCACTATTGAAGATAAATTTAAGGACAATAAGTTCTTTAAGAAAATTGATGCAGGAGTAAAAGAAAATGGAACAAGTTTTTTAATTCTCACTCGTTTAGTTCCTGTTTTCCCATACAACGTGCAAAACTATGCCTATGGCTGTACGTCAATGAATCTTTTGACCTATGTTGTAATTTCTTTTATCACCATGATGCCAGGCTCATTCATATACGCATACATGGCAGGAGAAATTGTTCAAAATGGTGTCTCTGTGACCTTGCTTGTGCAATTTGCTATTGCAGGGGTTGTGTTATTCTTAATTTCGCTTATTCCAAAAGCAATTGCAAAGAAAAAAGGTATTAAGCTCGACACATAATGTTTGATATTCCTTGACGTATGTACAGCGTTGCTAGTAGTTAAGTCACCTGTTAGGTGAAAATATAAAAAAAATTGGAGTTATAATGAATGCTTCGGCACAAATGGTGCCTCTGCATTCATTTAGCAGTTTGCGTTGCAAACTTAGTATAATCTTGCCATTTTTTTGCGCAATGCTTAAAAAATGGCTGAAAAAAGTCATGTTCAAAAACTGATGTTTTTTTCATGACTTTTTATAGGAGTTAATATGAAAAAACTACTAATTGTATCTGTATCAGTTTTACTGATAGCTCTTTCGTTTTCTTGTGCAAAAAAGCCAGCCGTTGTAAGCAACAACCCTGAGCTTGAAGGTACAAAATTTATTACTGCATCAGACCTAAAAGGTCTACTAGACTCAAATGAAGATGTTACTCTTTTTGGTGTCTTAAGCTCAACAAAAGCTATGATTCCGTTAACCGATGAATCAACACCTATCGATGGAACATATCGAGTATGGAGGCCCGACTACTCAGGCTCTGGGAATCCTGAAGCACTAAGCCCTGTATACGGCGGCTTTAGAAAAACAAAAGAAGAAATGGAAGATCTTTTATCCCGTGGAGATATATCAAAAGACGATATATTTGTTGTGTATTCAACGGGTTCAATGCATGATGGAACACGCTTTGGCTGGCAACTTGAGTTGCTTGGGCTAGATGTTCTTTATCTAGATGGAGGATTAAATGCATGGAAAGCAGCAGGATACGAAACAGGTGACGCTATAGAAATTGCAAAAGCAGACAAAGTTGTAGACTTCAAAGCTGATGAATGGAATGTAGAGGAATTAAATGCTGATATAGAAGATGTAATTGAAGCTATTGAAAATCCTGATGAGTGGGTTGTTATTGATACAAGAAGTACTGGTGAATATAACGGCGAAAGAACAGGCTCTTCAAGTGGTGCATATGGAACAGGTTCTCTAAAAGGTGCTGTCCACATTGAATGGACTCAAGCTGTAAACAGTGATACAAAAACACTAAAATCAAAAGCAGAACTTGAAGAGATTTATGGTGATGCAATTGCTGGTAAAAAGGTAATAACAATTTGCCAGTCTGGTGTACGCTCATCTCATACTCAAAGAATGTTAAAAGAAATTCTTGATATTGAAGATGTATATAACTATGATGGATCATGGATTGAATGGTCATATGCTGCAAGTGATTTTGGAAGCGATGTAGACCCAGCACTTAAGGCAAAAGTTGTAAGCCTTACTGAAAATTGGAGCGACAACAACGGCGCTATCTAGAATGTAAAAAAAGGTCGATTGCAATAATCGACCTTTTCTGTATTTAAATAGTTTTCCATTGCAAAACATTTTCTGTAAAAATCACTTCAATGCTTTCCTTATCGTATAAGTACGATAGATAGGACCGTATAGTACTTCCCACAAGCACATTTTGCGCAAATGTCATAGTGAGGCTATAATGGTCAAATACATTTTTTATTATCGTTTCGGAACTCATTGGCTGCTTGCATGTATGTAAAAGAAAATCTAGTATTTCTTTCATTTTAGAAATATTTATATCTGCAAGATCAATAACACTGTTTGTGGCAAGTCCATGTGATGGAATAAAGAGCTTGCCTTTAAGTGTTTTAATCGTTTCAAGGCTTTGAAATGTTTTTTCAACATCACACAAGAATACAACATGATACTTTTGAATAATGTCTTCTGTAGTAATTGCATCGCCTAAAAACCATATATCATCATCTGTTTTTATGCCAACTTGAGAAAAGGCATGCCCATCTAATTGAACAATTTCTAAGCCCTGAGGTATAGCACTATCGGCAAGCTCTTGCGCGTTACTTTTAGGTGCAGATAAAAATTTGTTTCGCAAATCTTTATTTGGAAAACCTCCAAATAGATAACTTGATTCAAGCTCAGGATGCAAAACAAACATTCTGTCTGTTCCGCTGCAATAAATCGGGCAGTTTGTTTTTTCTTGGAAAAAGGCATTCCCGCCAATGTGATCAGCATGCGAATGTGTGTTAATTATCATTGCTATATTCCAGTTTTGCTCTTGCAAAACCTTGTACACTTTTTTCGCAGCCTCCTTATCACTTCCGCTATCAATTAAACACACACTTTGACCATCCAAAAGGTAAATACCTACCTTTGCAGGACATGCAATATAGTATGTTTTTTTTCCAACCTGAATTAGCTCGTACATACTCCTCCCTAATCGTTATCTTCCCAGAGGAATGTTTTATTAAACCGCTCACTTAAAGGCGAATCATTTTTTACTGCATCATAAAAGTTTTCAATCAAATTTACCGCAACAGGAAGAGCTTTATCATAGCGCCTTTGCAACTCAGCATTTGTCTCAATACAACGAGCGTCCCCATTAAGGCTGATAATTTGACTGCTGAATGCCTCATATTTCCCCAGTAGCTTAAGTAAAAAGTATACTATTTTTCTTTTTACCAAAGAAGGAGCATTAAAGATATTGTTAATTAAAATCATTGAGTCAAGAGCAACTTTTATAGCCTTTTCATCAGTGGGTGGAAGAAAAGGAGCTATTACTCGTGCGCTTTCTTTACTTGAGACAATATGTGGTATCACTGTAGATCGAACAGGGTCTTTTCCCTCTTTAACTAAAAGGTATCGATCAAATTCTACTTCAACAGTTCCATGGGTAAAATCTTTATCTGGATGATTTTGTGCAGACCTTTCTACATAGCCGTGCACACACATGTCTAAGGCATAATGAGTGACAAACCCTAGTGCATAGCTAAGCGATGCATCATCTTTCTTATCCCTCACAACTGTTAAGCAATCTTCAAAGAATGGCAAGGCTTTTTTTTCGTGTAGTTTATAGCCATAATTTCTAATTGGGTTTTTTTTCAATGCAGTTAAAGGGTAGTAATAAAATAACAAATCAGAGCCATGACAGCCTATATCGTATACTTCTCTATTGCATGTAATAATGGTTTTTATTTGTTCAGGCAGCTTTTCAAGCACATCACGTGCAAAAACAAAATGTGTGTAAGTTGAAGCCATATAACCTCCAAAAAATCAATTATAGTATGATATCATAATAAAGATATTTTGTTGTAAAATTTGTGTAAAAAAAATAAAAAAAAGCTTGCTTTATGTTTCTTTTTGTAGTATCATTATAGTGTATGGTTAGCCTTTCAACAAAGCTTTTCTCCTTTGCTTTGCAGCAGGCCTTTCATCCTTCACCATACGGACTAAAAGACACCTTCGGGAGTCTTTTTTTCTGTTCGTTTTACTTCTCACACCTAAAACAATACGGTGCATGATTATTCATAACGCCAATAGCCTCTAAGTACGAAAAACAGGTAACGCTTCCCATAAAAGCAAACCCACGCTTCTTCAAATCACGTGACACCCTGTCTGATAACTCATTTCGAGTTACTGTGCCATCAAAAGGATTTTTCAGCACCTCGTTATTTGTAAACGACCAAATGTAGGAACAAAAGCTGCCAAACTCTTTTTGTACCAACAAAAAGGCTTTTGCATTCTTTATAGTGGCTACAATTTTTGCGCGGTTACGTACAATACCTTCATTTTGCAAGAGCTCCTCTACTTTTTCATCGGAATAATGTGAGATAATCGATGCATTAAAATTGTCAAATGCTTTTTTAAAGTTTTCCCGCTTATTTAATATTAACAGCCAAGATAAACCGCAGTGGAAAGACTCGAGTATAAACATTTCAAAAAGATAATCATCATCAAAAGAGGCAACGCCCCACTCGTTGTCATGATACTCTTGATATACAGGGCTCTTTTCTAGGTTTGGCCATTCACATCTTTTCATAAACTCTCCTTTTTGTCCTTTCTAAAACCAGTATAATAAAACAAAAGATGCTTGTAAATAACCTATAAAAAAATATACAAATTGCTATATTTTGCTCTTGAAAAATTATTCAAATGAGTGTAAAATAAGGAAGTTTCTAATAATACAATTTATAACGAAGGACGGTTTTTATGGCAGACAAAAACATCGTAATGATTGATGGGAATACCGCGGCGGGGCATGTTGCTCATGCATTAAGTGAAGTTATTTCTATTTATCCTATTACACCATCTAGCCCTATGGGTGAGCTTGCTGATGAATATACAGCAAAAGGAAAAGCAAATATTTGGGGAACAGTCCCAGATGTTGTTGAAATGCAATCTGAAGCGGGTGCTGCAGGTGCTGTTCACGGTGCGTTAACAACAGGTGCATTAAGCTCAACATTTACAGCATCACAAGGTCTCTTATTAATGATTCCTAATATGTACAAAATCGCTGGTGAGCTCACAAGCACAGTATTCCACGTAGCTGCTCGTGCAGTTGCAACAAGTGCTCTTTCAATCTTTGGAGATCACCAAGATGCAATGGCTTGCCGTCAAACTGGTTGGGCAATGATTGCTTCTAATAACGTTCAAGAAGTTATGGACTTAGCAGTTATTTCGCATGCTGCAACTTTAAGAGCAAGAGTTCCCTTTTTACACTTCTTTGATGGTTTTAGAACATCTCATGAAATTCAAAAAGTTGATGAAGTTTCTTTTGATGTAATGCATAAAATGGTTAGTGATGAACTCGTTCGAGCTCACCGTAAAAGAGGTCTTACACCAGAAGCTCCAGTTATGAGAGGGACTGCACAGAACCCTGACGTATACTTCCAAAGCCGTGAAGCTGTAAACAAATACTACGAAGCTGTTCCTGCCATCGTTCAAGAAGAAATGGATAGATTTGCAA
>CAYJFX010000068.1:0-10505 GCA_964369735.1 uncultured Treponemataceae bacterium | reverse complement strand
TGACAATAAAAACTTTATTTTGCACTACGGCGACTTAACCGATACATCAAACTTGGTTAGAATCATTAAAGAAGTTGAACCAGATGAAATCTATAACCTTGGAGCACAAAGTCACGTACAGGTTTCATTTGAAGTTCCAGAATATACGGCAGACACCGATGGCATTGGAACACTTCGTATTTTGGAAGCCATTCGTCTTTTAGGAATGGAAAAAAAGATTCGAGTATATCAGGCATCTACCAGTGAGCTTTTTGGTAAAGTGCAAGAAATACCGCAAAAAGAAACTACACCATTTTATCCACGTAGCCCTTATGCAGTTGCAAAGTTATATGCTTATTGGATTGTAGTAAACTATAGAGAAAGTTATGATATGTATTGTTGTAACGGTATACTTTTTAACCATGAAAGTCCAATTCGCGGTGAAACGTTTGTAACAAGAAAAATAACCCGGGCTGTTGCTCGCATAAAGCTTGGGCTGCAAGATACACTTTATATGGGAAACATCGATGCTAAGCGCGATTGGGGCTTTGCAGGGGACTACGTAGAACTTATGTGGTTAATGCTTCAGCAAGAAAAAGCAGATGACTACGTAATGGCAACTGGCATTACCACAACCGTTAGAGATTTTATCACTATGGCATTTAAAGAAGTTGGAATTGAAGTTGAATACAGGGGTGAAGGTATCAACGAAGTTGGTATCGATAAAGCAACCGGGAAAGAGATAATTAAAATTGACCCAAGATACTTTAGACCTGCAGAAGTTGAACTTTTAATAGGAGATCCAACAAAAGCTAAAACAGAGCTTGGGTGGGAACCAAAGGTACAACTACCAGAATTAGTAAAAATGATGGTAGAAAATGATGTAAAGCTTGCTAAAAAAGAAATGTACTTAAATGAAGGCGGCTTTGAAACCCAGAATTACTTTGAGTAATTCGTAAAAAATGGCGTAGCTCGCTCTGCTCCCTGCTCTAAGAGGTATAGCAAGTTAGAAAAACGAGTCCTTGCCATTTTTTACTATCGAGTTTTTGCTGTTGCAAAAACATCGTGATACTAGAGTTTAGCGACATCCATGTCGCAATTCTTGGAGTGCTTAAATTATAACAACTAGGAATTAAAAACATGAATAAAGATGCGAAGATATATGTAGCAGGGCACAGAGGGCTTGTAGGAAGTGCCATCGTAAAAGGGCTTCAAAAAGAAGGCTATACGAACATTATTACAAAAACTCACTCAGAGCTTGATTTATTAAACCAGGAAGCAGTTAACTCATTTTTTAACACAGAAAAACCTGACTATGTTTTTTTAGCTGCAGCAAAGGTAGGTGGAATTGGGGCTAACTCAACCTACCCTGCAGATTTTATTTATCAAAACATGATGATAGGTTTTAATGTTGTCCATGCTGCCTACAAATCTTGCGTAAAAAAACTGCTTAATTTGGGCTCATCATGCATCTATCCTAAAATGGCAGAACAGCCATTAAAAGAAACGAGTCTTTTAACAGGCGAACTTGAAGCAACAAATGATGCCTATGCATTGGCAAAAATAGCCGTTATTAAGCTTTGTACAGCCTATAACCTTCAGTATGGGACAAACTTTTTATCTGCAATGCCAACAAACCTATATGGCCCTGGCGATAATTACGATTTACAAAACTCGCATGTTTTGCCCGCAATTATTCGTAAATTTCACGAAGCTAAAACAACAGGCACACATGAAGTTACACTTTGGGGTGATGGAAGCCCATACAGAGAGTTTTTATATTCTGAAGATTTAGCTGCAGCACTTATTTTCTTAATGAAAGATAAAAATGCAAGCGATATACGTATTGGAAACCATCCAGTCACATGTGCTTTTGATTTTATCAATATAGGAAGTGGAACAGACTTACCAATTAAAGAACTTGCAAATATTGTGTATAAAACAGTTTATGGTGAAAATCCTGAAAAAGAATGTACTATACACTGGGATACAACAAAACCAAATGGCACACCTAAAAAACTCATGGATTCTAATATGCTTTTTTCACTTGGTTATATGCCAAAAATTTCTTTAGAAGAAGGAATTAAACTTGCATATCAAGACTTTTTGGCTACCTATTCATGAAAATACTGCAAGTTATTACACAGTCTGTAGTCGGGGGCGCACAAAGTGTTGTCATTGAATTAACTAATGCGTTAATAAAAGATGGACATGAGATTGCCGTACTTTCTAAGCCACATGGACCCATGTGGGATTCACTACAGTCTGCAGTAAAAAAAATTACCTGCACAGATTTTTCGCGAAACGTTAGCATTATAAAAGATTTAAAATCATTTTTTTTTATACGAAAAATAATAAAACAAGAAAGCCCAGATATTATTCATTTGCATACTTCAAAAGTCGGTTTACTCGGTAGACTCGCATCATGGCCTCGCTACACACAAAAGACTTTTTATACCATGCATGGTTTTGATCAAATTCGAGTTGCAAATAGGAAATTTCTACCTCTTGAAATTCTAGCGAAGTACTTATGTAAAAAGATCATTGCAGTAAGTGCCTATGATTTACAGAACTTAAAAATGTATGGGATAACAAATACAAAGCTCATACAAAATGGAATCTCAGATAAAAAAAAAGAATACCAAGATAAAAAAATAGTTGATAAAATTATTTCCTTTTCAGCAAAAAAAAGCATTATACTATCAGTATCACGAGAAGCAAAACCAAAACGTTTTGATTTATTTGTAGAGGTTGCGCGCTTACTTCCACAATATAGTTTTGTTTGGATAGGCAACAAAGAAGAAAAAGAGCTTCCCTTAAGCAATATTCTATGCTTGGGTGAAATACCCAATGCAAGCGCATACATATCACTTGCAGACATTTTTTTACTTTTATCTGACCACGAAGGCCTTCCGCTTTCAATTATCGAAGCACTATCATGTTCAACCCCTATTATTGCTTCAAATGTAGGAGGAATACCGGAAATCTTACAGCCTAATTTTTCACATATAACAGAAAACACTTCCGAATGTATTAAAAACACAATAGTCAAGATGCTTACAAACAAAGGTAGTCTTACTTTGATGAAAAAAAATGCTCGCATAGAATATGAAAAAAAGTATACTATTGAATTAATGAAAAACCGTTACTTGGAGTTATTTGGAAAACCGTAGTTTTTTCTTGATTTTAGTATAATTGTATGCTAAAATAAAAATGAGCGGAAAAAAAGCTTCTTTTGGAGAAAAACATAATACATGACACGTAAAAAAAATACTGTATATAATATTATAAATGCTATAACTGATATTCTTCTTAGTGATGCAGCATATATATTGGCAATACAAGTTTGGCTTAAAGTTTTTAGAGGAAACACCTCAAATGTTGCAGAAAACCTCAATATTCTAGCAGTATATTCGATATTTTTATTTATTCTCTACAGAAATTCAAGTCTATATAGTGCCTCTATATCTAAGCTTTTTACACATGAAGTAATGCAGATTATTCAGCTAAATGTTTTTGGAATATTAACGTTGGGTTTAACATTCTACGTATTCAGACTAGAACATTTTTCCCGTGGTGTTTTAATATGCTTTTTTATACTTTCAACTTTGTTCATTATCATTAAAAGGCTTATTTTTAGAATTGTAATAAATAAATATCCAGCACTTGTTCTCAATAAAACAAACGTATTAGTTGTAGGTAATGGGGCTTTAGCAAAAAGATTTATTCTGAGTGCTGAACGTAGTAAGCAGTATGATTTTTCACTTGTGGGATATTTAAGTAATAATAAAAATGACACTGATAGTAAAAAATTAGGAAATTTTTTAGACCTTGAAAACATTTTAGGGAAATTTACAATAGACCAAGTAGTTATAGCGTTAGAAGCAAACGAAGTTAGCAAATACATTTCGCATAGTATAAATGTCTGCGATAAGTTAGGAACAAAAGTATATATCATACCAGTATATAATGATTTTTTTCAAGCAGTACCAGACATAAGTGCAATTGGTGATATTAAACTATTAAACATGAGGACAATCCCATTGGATAACTCATTTTATGCAATTCAAAAACGCACGTTTGATATTATTCTATCGTTATTTTGTATTATTATTACTTCTCCGATTATGATTTTTACAGCACTATTTGTAAGAGTTTCAAGCACTGGCACTATAGTATTTAAACAACAGCGTGTAGGTAGGGGAAAAAAAGTTTTTACAATGTATAAGTTCAGCAGCATGCGAATAAATAAAGAAAGTAATACAGCTTGGACAAAGAACAGTGATTCTAGAAAAACATTAATAGGTAGCTTTATTCGAAAAACGAGTATAGATGAATTATTACAATTTTTCAATGTACTAAAAGGAGATATGAGTATTGTGGGGCCTAGGCCTGAAATACCTTTTTATGTAAACCAATTTAAAGAGACTATTCCACTATATATGTTAAAACATCAAGTACGACCAGGAATAACAGGCTGGGCACAAGTAAATGGGCTTAGAGGAGACACCAGCATCGAAGATAGAATTAAGTATGATTTATGGTATATAGAAAACTGGAACATACTTTTAGATTTGAAAATAATAATGATGACACCCTTTGTTACAATTAATAATGAAAAAATATAAATCAGACTCTTTACGTTATTTCCGCCTGACAATTAATAATCATAGTGTAGACAAATTCATTTTTTTAGTGTAAAATATATACAAATGAAAATAAATATTAAGCATATCATTTTTTCTTTAGCGTTATGTTTTTTACTTGGCAGCTTAAGCGCACAGCCTTATAAAATTCGCGATGTTGAATATGATATTACAGGTGCTACCCGAGAATACCCACTAAGCAAAGCTGTTGAAATCGACATTACTCAGATATTCTCGAAAATTGAGGATCTTGAGGACTATATTGATGACTTAGTAGTACAGTTTCAAAGTCAACGTGTTTTAGAAAGTGTAGAAATATTCCATATAATTGGCGATACCCAACAAGAAGGCACATTTCCTGTTGATTTATTAATTAAAACAGTAGATAGTTTTAACTTTATTGCCGCCCCTTACCCAAAGTACGATTCAAATGATGGTTTTGAGTTCAAAATAGATAGTAAAAATTATAATTTTTTAGGATCTATGCAAACGCTAGATGCAGAAGTATATTATGAATACGAATTAAAAGATGAAGACAATCCGTATGATAAAGATACTCATTCTTTTGGTGGCATGATTTCATTCGCTTATCCCTTTGCTATTGGCGTTTTTGATGCAAATTGGACTAATAGTGCCTCACTTTCATATACCATAGGAAATGATACCCCAAATGCTTCTTTATCGACAGGTCTTGGACTAGGGTATACCGTCAATGATGTTTTAGCATTTAGCCTTTCATTTACCCAAGGCATTATCTATGACAGGGATTATCTTCAATTTGATGATGCTTTATACTTTTCAGAAAGTGCTGCCTTGGCAATGCCCATTACACTAGCAAGAACTGATAATTTAGGTACACTTGCTTGGACACCAAGTATAAGTACAACGTATTACTGGGACATGGATGGTATAAATACGATAAATGAGGATCTGTTTGATACCGATGTGATTTTTGCTCACGGGCTTTCTCTTGGTAGGACTGATTGGATTGGAAATTTTAAGGATGGATTTTCACTTTCACTAAATCAAAGTCTCACCCAACCCCTTTTAGAAAAGAATTTTTCAATATCTGAAAGTTTAGAGCTAAAATATTTTAAGGCTTTTACACATTTAGGTATAAAATCAAGAGCCTATCTATTTTCTATGCAAAATAGCACCGCAGAACTTGGCGGAAGAATTAGAGGCATTCCAAATAGCAACATTGATACTGACTCTTTATTTGCATTTAACTTCGATTTACCAATTAAAGTGTGGCAAACAGACTGGGTAGGTTATGGTTTATGGGATTGGACAAAGTATCTTGATTTTGAAATGCAAATATCACCTTTCTTCGATTTTGCAATAGGTTATAACCCCCATTCAGGTAGCTACTACAGCATAAAAGATGGGTGGTATGCTGCAGGTATCGAAATAACTGGATACTTAAATGCTGCTAGAAGCGTTGTTGGAAGAATTAGTGGCGGTGTAGATGTTGTACAATTTGCAGAAAAAGTGGGTAATAGAATTGACTTTGTTGGAAGTGCAGTAGATACCCTCTTTAACACTGGTTGGAGAGCAGATACATGGTATGAATTCTCATTTGGCATTGGTTTATTTTACTAAAATTTTCATTGGAGTACAACTTGAAAAGAATACTAATTTTAATTTTAACACTGTCATTCTTGAGTAGTGTTTTCGCACAAACAAATATTTCTGTGCCATTGACAGACCCAGTATATTCAATGCTTGATTATATCGAAATACGCAACTATATAAAGCCTTTACACAATTCTAGGCCTTATACATTAAACTTAATACTAGAATCCTTATATGAGGCTTTAGAAAGTGATAAAATTTCACATACAGAACGACAAACAGTTTTTGAGACAATTGAACGATTATCACCTCAAGAACCTACTGAGTATTTAGAAAATGCTACATCATTGCAAAATTTGGGAGAGTTTGCAAAAACAGGAACATATAGGTTTGAAGATACAACACACGGCTTTCCTATATCCGTTGAACTTGGAACTTCTGTAAATATTGATATTGCCTCTAACTTTAATGACCCAAGTATTTCAGCTTTTACTATGATCGATGCCTTTATTCTTGGTGACCTAGGCCACAATTTTTCCTATAAAGTTGATTTTAGTGCTGGTATGGCAAAGCTTGATTTTAGCTCATATAGTCCATATACCTTTTCTCCGTTTTGGGCAGGCTATATGTATGGATTAGAATCACTTGATTCTTCCTTTGTAGGTAAAACTGAAAACACGGCAGCAGCTATCCAGTTTACGCCTGAGTTTGGAGTCAGTTTTTTTGATGATAAGCTAGGTTTAAGCTTTTCACGTATTAGACGTGATTGGGGTACAGGTGATGGAAACCTTATGATTTCTCACACAGCACAACCTTTCACAGCATTTGAAATGTACCTTCACCCTGTTGATTTTGCAAGTCTTTCATTTACAACGGGGGTTCTCGAATTTGATGTAGATGCACCAGATGGTATAAAACCTTTTCAGTATCAAAACGCTTTTTCTGCCTTCATGGCGGAGCTATTTATTACAGACTATGCATATGCAAGTGTATTCAGCTCAGTAGTTTTTCCAAAAAGATTTGAATTAGCATATATGATGCCTGGAATGATTCCTTTTTTTGCACAAAACACATCAGGTGATTTTGATAACCTACTTATGGGATTATCATTAGGAGCAAATATTCCCGGTTATGCTCAGCTTTACTTTAATCTTTTAGCAGATGAACTAAACTTCCTTTCAGATGATTTTTTTCATATGGATAGAAATATGTATGCTTTTCAAACAGGTATAAAAGCTTCTATTCCATCTACAGCATTTACAGTGTTTAATTTGCAGTACACAAAGCTAGAACCATATATGTATACGCACCCAGGTACGGTTACACCATGGTATGCTGACCAAGATGATGCGGGCGAGCAAGTTAGAATGCACACAAACTACGTAAATCACGGCGAAAACTTAGGTTATTATCTTCCACCGAACTCAGATGAATTAAAAATTAGTGCTACGTCACTTCCATTTTGGTTTTTAAAAACAACTTTAAGCTACAGCTTAATAAGACACGGGCTTGAAGCATACGATGAGACAGTAGACAAACTAGGAAACGATATTGACTCATCTTTAGACTACGGTGACACGCAAACGCCAGGTGACCCAAGTGATAATACTAGCACAAAAAAGTACTTTCTTACAGATGGAACATATGAGTGGGTTCATTCACTAGGAGTAGAGGGAGAAATGGATATGAGCTTTGTAAAAGATATTCCATTAACATTGAAGCTAGGTTACATACTTTCTTTTACACATCACACAGAAGTGAACGTTTTAAATAGATCATTTAAACCAGTTGATAATTCAAAATACAAAAATACTTGGGGAAACTACTTCACTTTTTCTATCAAAGTATGGTAACTTAAAAAAGCTGCAATTTTGCAGCTTTTTTTATGCTTTATAACGCCCTTTCAGCCAAAACTCGCCATTCATGTACAGGACACTCCGAAGCAAGATTTATCAAAATAGTCTGAGAAAACTGTTCATATCCCTGCTCCTTACACAAAATTGCAAGCACATAAAACCCTTCCCAAAAATAATTATTTTCAGCCCACACTGCTACATCATTAAAAAGCTTAACATTTTGAAAAAAACTTCTTAAATCTGAGTACTCATAGTGTATGTCCCTATCTTCTAGTACTTCATCAATTCTTTGCAAAGCCGATGTTGTAAACAATAGAGCCGTTTCTAAAGCTTTTTCGGATTGTCCTTGATCTTCATAGTAGTATGTTAAGTAATTCCATGCTTGTAATGTTACATAGAAGTCATTTCTAAATAGTAGGAAAAATCTATCTGCAGTCATGTTATTATTTAAGGCAGAAGTGACACTATGTAAAAATGGTGATGGAGCACCGTTTAGATAATATGAATCATCTTCAGATGCCACTAAAAGAAGCACCTCTTCAAAAGCATTCCAGTTTTCTTGTATTGCATAAAGGTCAGCCATTGAATAAAGTATGTCAAACTGTACATCTGGTATGTCTAATAAATTTACATGCTCGTATGCTTGTATAAAATATGAGTCAGCTATAGCAAGCTCGCCCTCATTTAAATAAAGCCTTCCAAGTAAATAAAAAGCTTCTGGGTAGTTTTGTGACTGTTCTAAAAAATAGAGGACATTATCAATTGAAAAGTCAAAATACTCATAGCTAAAATCATATAAAACGCGCTCAATTATGTTCACAACATCATAACTTTGCCTATTTCTAAAAAAATACAATAATTGCTCTATGTCCTTTCCAACATTTTGAGCACTAGGTTTCCTAAGCTCTGTTGCTAAAGTATATACAGACCACTCGCTTTCTGCTTTTCGGGTATCAACTGCCTCTTGTGCAAGTGTAAATGCTGAAGAAAAGTCATTGTTTTCAAAGGCTATTTGCGCATCTGAAAGAATAAACTTTGCAAGGCGATTATTGTCGGGCCTTGTAGGTATGAGATCTTGAGCTAGTAATGAAATGCTCGTTAAAAATAGTACACATACAAATAAAGTAATTTTTTTCACAAAGATTTTATTTCCTCTATAAATGCATTATCGGTATCTTTTATGAGGATATTTACATCATCATTTTTAATTGTTTTAATTATAGTTCCCTTTTTAAAAATAATGGTAGTATTTGCAGAGCCTGTAATACCAATATCCGCATGCTTTGCTTCCCCTGGTCCATTTACACTGCATCCCATTATTGCAACTGTTATGTCCTTGTCCATTGCCATAAGCCTGTTTTGCCACCTATCTACAAATGCGTGAACATCAAACCCATTTCTTCCACATCTTGGGCAAGAGACAATATTCACACCACCTTTTATGAGTCCACAAGCTGATAATATTTCTCTACCTGCAATAATTTCATTTTCAGGGCTCGATGATAGGCTTACTCTAATAGTACTTCCTATTCCCTTTGATAAAAGATGAGTAAAGGCCACCGTACTCTTTACAATACCACCAATTAAAGGACCTGCTTCTGTAACCCCAATATGTAAGGGAACTGAAGGGTGCATACTAACAAATGCTTCATTAGCATCAACTGTTTCTTGTATACTTGACGCTTTCATCGAAACAATGTAATTATGAAAATCTAATTCATTAAAAATTTCAATTTCCCGTTCGGAAGTGAGGGCTAAAGCGTGTGCTCTAGTAATGCTGCCTGATAGAACCCTTTCTTCAATATCTTTTGGAAAACTTCCTGCATTTACCCCAATACGTATTGCAACTTCCTTTTCTTTGCAAGCATTAACAACAATCTCAGTCTTTTCTTTGCTTCCTATATTTCCCGGATTGATACGTATTTTTGCTATATTCCCCTTTAAGCATTCTAGTGCTAGCTTGTAGTCGAAGTGTATGTCAGCAACAAGTGGCATACTTGTACTATTAGCAATAAGACATAAAGCTTTTGCACTTTCAATGGATGGAACAGCAAAGCGTAGTATGCTGCAACCTATTTCTTGTAAAGATTCAATACCTTTTAAAACAGAAAAAAGGTATTGCTTGTCGGTTAAAACCGAATCAATACCCTCTTTCCACATTGTTTGAATACTCACAGGAGAGTTTCCACCAATGCTGAGTTTTTTTGTTATACCCGAACCGCCAATAGAGACAATTCGAGTATTAATATGTTTCATACTTGTACTTATACAACGATCATAGAGAATACCATTGCAAAAAGAGCAACAGTTTCACAAAGACCAACTACCATGATGTATTGAGCAAAACCTTTTCCTGTTTCACCAAGAGCATCAGAACCTGCTGCCCCAGCTTTTCCTTGGAAAATTGCAGATGCTGCCATTGCAAGACCTGAAAAAATACCAAGTGCTA
>CAYJFX010000067.1:8518-10516 GCA_964369735.1 uncultured Treponemataceae bacterium | reverse complement strand
CATCAAAGGCTCCATCGGCTCGAAGTGCACTACAAGACTTTGTGCCACTGTACGATGACGGAGGGTATAATATTATTCACATACCGCAAAGTTACTTTGATATTGAGGCTTTGGAGCAATGAAAAATATACCAAAAATAACTCATGTTGTTGTTTTTATATTTATGGCAATGTGGTTTATGCCACAAAAAGACATAGAAGGCTCTGTTCGTTTAGTTGGTACCGCTCTTTTCCCTAGCCTTATACTTGAAACTGACTCCGGGGAAGTGTATTATATTGACGATGCTTTGTTTGATGAATTTGTTGTATACCAGCATCTTACGATAAAAATACGCGCTAAAGTAAATAATGTAGAGTTTGAAAGTATAGATGGCGATAATACTATTATCCACCCAACTATAATCGAAGCAAAAATACGGCAATAAAGCTCAACAACACTAACTTAGAAATGTCTACAAATTTATACAGTAAAAATGTCTTCTTTTGTAGACATTAATTTATTATACGCTAAGCCTATTTTTTCTATTTATTTATAATATAAAAAAATATATGTACTTTTTTAATAATAATAAAAGTTGGCACGATTCTTGCATGATTATATGTAGGAGTTAACATGCATAACACAACATATAAAGCATATATTAAAGAAATAACAAAGCATCCCCTGTTGTCAGCTGAGCAGGAAAGAGCCTTATCTAAAAGAATTATGAACGGGGATAAAGATGCCCAACAAATATTAATAAACTCAAATTTACGATACGTTGTTACATTAGCGCATAAATATGCAAAGTGTGAAGAATCTCTTATGGATTGTATCCAAGAAGGCAATCTTGGACTAATGGTTGCCGCATCAAAATTTGATTATAATTTTAAAACACGCTTTTCTACATACGCAAACCCTTGGATTGTTCAATATATATTGCGTCACAAGAACCTTGTAGAACCTACCATTCATATTCCTGCATTAAAAGTGGAAAAACTCCGAATAATTCGAAAGGCTACAGCGTTCCTTGAGCAAAAACTTGGAAAACCTCCAACCAACGAAGAATTAGCAATTTTTACAGGGTTTGATGAAAAACTAATATTTGATCTAAAGAACATTGATTATACTGTGTGTAGCCTTGAGCCAAAAGAGCACTGTGCACCTGATGTATCTCTTTTACAATTTTTATCCGATGAAACCACGAACCCTGAAGTTGATATACTAGAGCAATTTGAAAGAGAAGAGTTTATGAGCCTTATAGCCAAGCTGCCTCAAAAAGAACGTCTTGTTATGACTGATAGATACACAAGCTATATCGAAAAGAAAAACACGAGCTATAAAAATATGGGATTAAAATTGGGTGTATCAATAGAAGCAACGCGGCAAATTGAAATGCGTGCAAAACTAAAACTACAAAACATTTTTAAAACACACTTTAATGAAGTTTATAATGAAAAAATTATAGTCTAATAACAACAGCAACTTTAAAACTTGCAAAATATGCCGATATTCTTGACAGGCGCAGTTTAAAGCGTTATTATAATTATGAATATGAAAAAAAAATCTTCTCAAACAAAAATTCCTAAAATTAAAATAATTCTTTTTTCAACAATAATATTTGCTGTTGGAATTTTTATTTTATTTTTTAGCTTTTTATTAAGTGTACCAACAAACAATCAAGAAACTATCGTAGTAACAGAGCAAGATAGGCAAGGCGCTTCAATCGAAAATAGTGGGTCAAGTCAACCGACAATAGCGCTTGCTCCAAGACCAGATACTCTTCCTCCAAATATTACAC
Organism: uncultured Treponemataceae bacterium; assembly: GCA_964369735.1. GTDB lineage: Bacteria > Spirochaetota > Spirochaetia > Treponematales > Treponemataceae > CAYJFX01. The sequence goes on along the minus strand of CAYJFX010000067.1, from coordinate 8,736 downwards.
AACCTGCAATAGATAGCCAGCCAGAAGAGCCCTCTATAAAAACGAAAGATGGCAAGCTTGTGTTCATATTTGATGACGGTGGGCACCAACTTTCACATTCAAAAGAATTTGTAGCACTTCCGTTTCCCGTTACCATTGCAGTTTTACCACAGTTAGCGGCTTCAGAAGAAACAGCATCATTAGTTAGAAGTACAGGAAACGAGCTTTTTTTGCATCAA
>CAYJFX010000067.1:0-8508 GCA_964369735.1 uncultured Treponemataceae bacterium | reverse complement strand
GCTATGAATTTAAATATTAATCCAGGGCCTGGAGCAATATTGCCTGATATGACAACAGGGCAAGCTGCTGCAATAATGAGAGAAAATTTACGTGAAATAGGCCCTGTTATTGGGATTAATAATCATGAAGGTTCTCTTATTACAAGTGATAGAAATTTAATGAATGCTGTATTAGATGTATGTAGTGATTATGGGGTTTTCTTTTTAGACTCAAGAACTACTGCAGAAACAGTTGTACCGATGCTTGCCCTTGAGCGTGATATAACAATTCACGATAGAGATGTTTTTATTGACAATGAGCAAGATAAAGAGTACATGCGTGAGATGATTCAAAAAGGTCTTGAGGTTGCCGATACACAAGGTTATGCAATTATGATAGGGCATGTCACATCGCCATTATTGGCACCTTTGCTTGAAGAAATGTATGATAGCCTTGTAGCACAGGGTTACACCTTTACAACACCTTCTAAACTACGTAAGCATTAACATTGTGTTAATGCTTACTATCGAGTTTCAGCGATGCTGAAACATCGTTTGATTTTGCATGACTTCCATGTCATGCGATATTAAACACAATGGAGACTTATATGAAAGTACTAGGTATTGAATCATCTTGTGATGAAACATCAGCAGCTGTAGTAGAAAATGGTAGAACCATATTGAGCAGTGTTGTTGCAACACAAATCCCCTTTCATGAAGTATACAATGGAGTCGTGCCCGAAATAGCAAGTAGAAAACATGCAGAGTGGATTTTACCAGTGGTTAGGCAAGCACTTAGTGAAGCCAATCTACAACCAAATGATATTGATGCAGTAGCTGCAACAAATAGACCAGGGCTAATGGGCTCGCTTCTTGTAGGATTGAGTTTTGCAAAAACATATGCATGGTCACTTAATAAGCCTTTTATGGCAGTAAATCACATGCTGGGACACTTATATGCAGCACATTTAGAAAAGGATATAGAATACCCGTATTTAGGACTTTTGGTTTCAGGTGGGCACAGTATTATTTGTAAGGTTAATAACTTTGACGATATTGAAGTGCTAGGAACCACTGTGGACGACGCGGTAGGGGAAGCCTTTGATAAAGTTGCAAAATATTATGACTTTGGATACCCTGGTGGTGTTGCAATTGATAAGCTTGCTAAAAATGGCGACATAAAGGCTGCCAAATTTCCCTTACCTTCGCTTCACAAGGGAAATCATCAATATGATATGTCATACTCAGGCTTAAAAACTGCAGTTATAAATCAAATAGACCAATTTTGGTCAGAAGGCTATGAAAAAACTCCTGAAAATATTGCAGCAAGTTTTCAAGAAGCTGCGGTAAGCATCTTATTAAAAAGGCTCTTTACTGCAGTTGAAGACACTGGCCTTAAAACTATTGTTGCTGGTGGTGGCGTTGCTGCGAATTCTAGGCTTAGAGAACTTCTTGCACAGAGATCTGACCTTAACTGTATCTTCCCCCCATTAAAGCTTTGTACTGATAACGGTGCAATGATAGCAGGGCTTGCATATAAATATTTGGAACGGGGCGAAACAAGCTCATGGGATACGACCGCAAGTGCACGAGTCGAAGGCTTTAGAAAAAAAGTTCGCAGAAATTGACGTCACTGTCAATTTCTGCTACCGAGTTTTTCGCCTTTGACAAAAACATCGTGTATAGTTTGTTTTTGTGCCATCCTTGGTACGACTTTTGTTCCGATTTATATCAATTGTTCGTGCAAAATAGTGAGAATCTACTCCGTTAGATTGTAGCAATGGGTACGTGTAAAATTTTTTTACACGTATTTTTTTTGAGTTCTCGTAATGTAAATGCCATATATCTAAACCCTAAAAATTAATAATTATTAATTATTAATTTTTAATTATTAATTTTTAATTATTAATTAACCTACGGCATTCCATATAGAATCTTTTTTCATCGGCTTCTCCCATAGAAAAACTTTTTCTCGGTAACGGCCCATTGTTTTCGATTGTTGCAAAAAAAGAATCTTTTTCAATTGGTGGTAAAAGCAAACCAATTGTATTTTCTTTGTTTGCGAGCCGACATACTTCATCGCTTCCGTGAATGTAGTCAATATCATCAGTGTTTTTTCCTTGCATAAAATCATCGATGAGCGGTTGTAAATGGCTTACTAAAAGGCCTTTTTTATCGGTATGTACACAGGTGTGTGTCATTTTTTCATCTTTACGATTAATCAAGGCAAAACTTGAGGGGTTGTTTAGAATATAATTTTCTAGGTCATCAAAACTATTATAATTTGTAGTTTCAACATTCCATGTTTCTTTTATAAAGGAAATAAATTTTTCGCTGTCAGTGTTAAATAATACACGATGGATAGGTTCAAAAGTTAAACCCTCATCAAAAATATTTACTATTTCAACAAGAGCAAAGCGCTCCTTAGCAGTTTCTATATTATTACATGACGTTTTTACTTCATCCCAAACTGCCTTAGCGGTGGCCAATGAGTGATTTCCATCTCCTACTGCAAACATAAAAACAGAACCATCTGAGTCAGTATTATTTTGTGCTATATGAGATAGGGCCTTTTCTATTTTTTCAAAGTCGCATTCTTCTGTAATAGACCAACCCGTAATATGGCCACCATTCATCATTAAATCACTTTTGTACGTTGGCACATTTTTTGAGATGTTTAATCCCACTTGTTCTACTAGAACTTTATCACTATCATTTACTAATAGCATAATGTGCGGGCTTTCAAGGGATGCGTTTTTTCGAATTTCAACGCGTGGTGGTATTCTATCAATAATTGTTGCTTCAGTTGCACGAATAAGGTTTTTTGAAAAAGGTTTCCAATCATACGCTTCTAAATCAATGGCTACTACTAAACCTTTTCGATTTCTTCCATAAGCAGTTTTTCTTTCAATGTACGTAAAACATGACTGTTCATCTTGGAAAACACTTGAGTCTAAATATTCTTGCATAGTGCGGTGAATACTTTTTGTAAGTGATTGCTTTTTTTCAGCATCGTTTAAATATATTTCTGGTAAAATAAGATGAAGTGTGGAAGGGGTACTCTTTGTTATGCTTAAAACTTCATCCCAGTAATCATTATCCTGGGTGTATTGGTCACATGCTATAACTGCCCATTTTTTTACATCAATATCTTTATTCGGTAATAGTATTTTTGGAATTTCCAATCCATATTTTTTTAATAAATCCATACAAAAAGTATACCGTAAAATATAATACTATGCTATACTGCCCTATGAGGAATTGGAATTTTTATGCCTAATATGCAGTTTAACCACTCTCTAAAAATGCAACAACAATTAAAACTTTCACCTCAAATGATTCAATCTATTGAAATTTTACGCCTTCCTGTGGAGGAGCTCTGTGATAGGGTGTATCAAGAAGCAGAAAAAAACCCTGCCATTGAGATTGTTCGCGATGCAGATTTATCTATCCGCTCTGTAGTGCCCCCAAAGCGCTTTCAGTTTACAAATGCAAGCGATACCTTTCAGCTATTCATTGAGAATGCTGCAGACCACGAAGAGTCCCTCCAAGAGCATTTATTGTTTCAATTATCAATCTTAGATATTACAAAAGAAGAGAAAGATTTAGGGGAAAGAATAATTCAAAATCTTGATGAGCATGGTTTTTTTTACACGCCTCCTGATAAGCTTTTATACCCTAATGAAACAATAGACTTTTTAGAAAAAACTTTGCAAACTATTCGTTCTCTTGAACCACGGGGAATTGCATTTGAAAATGTGCAACAAAGTCTACTATTCCAAGCAGAGTTTCTTGAAAATTCTCCTCCTCTTGTATTTGATATTTTACAAAACTATTTTTCAGTTTTAGAAAAAAAACGCCCCCCCCTTATAACAAAACATTTAAACGAATTAGGCTTAGAATGCACAATTGATGATGTTGAAAAAGCCATTGAGTGCATTCGCTCATTAGAGCCATATCCAGCAAGCCAGTTTGCTTCTGTTAACACAAATGTACAGTATGTTGTGCCAGATGTCATAGTAAGAAAAAATGAAGATGCAGAATATGGTGATAATCATGCATTTGTTATTGATTTTCTAAAAGGAAGCCTCCCAGAAATTACACTTTCACCCGTATATACGCAACTCTTAGAAGAAAAAGGCGAGTCAAAAAGTACCCATCAGTTTACATCAGATGCCGTAAAAGATGCTAACCAATTTATTAATGCGTTAAAATACCGTGCAACATCAATATATCATGCAATGGAAGCAATTGTAATGCATCAACATGAGTTTTTTTCGAAAGGACCCGGCCATTTAATTCCTCTGAGGCAAAAAGATATTGCAGAAAAAATTGGAATGCACGAAACTACAATTTCACGCATTGCAAATGGAAAGTATGTTCAATGCGATTGGGGAGTTTTTGAGCTTAAGTACTTCTTTACAAATGCGGTGCAAGAACAGAAGGAAGGCAACATACAAGAGTCAAAGGAAGCCGTAAAACATCAAATACTATTAATGCTAGAAGAAAATAAAAACTCAGGTGGAAAAAAACTCTCGGATTCAAGATTGGCGACAATGCTCGAAGAAAAAGGAATAAAGATTGCGCGTAGAACAGTTGCAAAATACAGAAGTGAATTAAATATAGAATCTTCATTTGACCGATTATAAAACATGGTGTATACTTACTATATAGTATTTCATAAGGAGGCATGGTATGAATACAACTATTAATGCGATTGGATTTGAATTGGATCAAGATCAAAAGGATTTACTAGAAAAAAAGCTTGAACGTATTAAGTATGGAGAAGACTTAATAACCGACCTATCCTTTAGAGTTAAGGAAGATAAAAAATACATATTTGAAAGTACCATTCACTTTAGATGGGGCGTTGTCGCACATGTTTCTGCAGATGATTATGAGTTTCAAGTTGGGCTTAATAAGCTCATCGATGTGCTTGATCAAAAAGTAAAAAAAGAAAAAGATAAAATACAACGGTAGGAAATAATGTACAATTGATAATTGATAGTGCTTTGTAAGGTAACAATCATATTAATTGTACATTATTAGTCAATAATTATTCTCAAATGATTGAATAAAAACACTATTCAGTGTATAGTACTTTTATGGTTGAAGAAAAGATTTTTACGGTTTTAGATCTTCTAAGTCTCGATTTGCGGGGTCACGATGCGCTGAACTTAAGTTGCGTAGGTGGAAGAAAAGGGCTGTCGAGAAAAATAACCCTCCCAGATTTAAATAGACCCGGACTCGCCTTATCAGGATTTTTTGATTCTTTTGGCTTTGCTCGTGTTCAAGTTTTTGGGCAAGGAGAGTGCACCTTTCTATCAAAGCTTGTTGAAGAAAACAATCTGGATGCCGTTAAAACTTTTTTTACCTATCATGTTCCCTGTTGCGTGTTTACACATAATATAATTCCACCCAAAATTTTTCTTGAATTAGCAGAAGAAGTAGGCTGTCCTGTTCTTCAAACTAACTTAGAATCTACAGATTTTTCAAGTCGCATTTTGCGTGTTTTTTCAGATATATTTGCAGAACATAAGGTTATACACGGAGTGTTTATTGAAGTATACGGTATAGGTATTATTATTAGTGGAACATCCGGAGTAGGAAAAAGTGAAACCGCGTTGGAACTTGTTCACCGTGGGCATCGCCTTGTTGCAGATGATGTAGTAGAAATTCGCTGTGTAAATGGAAATATACTACTGGGAAGAGGCCCAAATAAAATGATAAGCCACCATATGGAAATACGAGGCTTAGGAATAATTAATATTCAGCAATTATATGGAGTTGGCGCAATTCGAGAACACAAAGAAGTTCAGCTGCTTGTAAAGCTTGAAGAATGGGATCCCCAAAAAGTGTATGATAGGTTAGGTACTGCAGAAAACACCGAGGAAATTCTTGGCGTTAAAGTTCCAACCATAGAAGTACCAGTTAAACCTGGGCGAAATATTCCAATTATTTTGGAAACAGCTGCAATGAATGAGCGCTTAAAAAGCATGGGATATCATTCTGCACGCGATTTTAATCAAAACGTACTACGATGGATAGAAAGTGGTGAATCACAATCTAGCTATTATGGGGTTGAAGATATATACTAATATACTAAATGCATTATTTTTAATGTATTGGAAAGAAAATATTATAGGAGATTTCTATGGCAGAAAAAATTGTTATTGTTCAAAATAGGGCAGGGGTTCATGCGCGCCCCGCTGCGTTAATCGCACAAACGGCAAATAAATTTATTTCAGAAGTTTTTATGACAAAAGATGGAATGGAGATTAATGCTAAGTCAATCATGGGTGTAATTACCATGGCTGCAGCATATAATAGCTCAATCACAATTCGAACAGAGGGCTCAGACGATGAAGATGCATTGGCTGCCCTATGTAATCTATTTGATTCAAAGTTTGAAGAGGACTAAAATTTTTTATGAAAGAACTGACAAGTCGACAGCAACAAATTCTCAGTTTTATTGCTACCTTTTCCGAAGAGCATAGTTGCCCCCCGACGGTCAGAGAAACAGCAGAACATTTTTCCATTTCTATTAAAGCTGTTCAGGATCATTTTTCTGCCTTGCGAAAAAAGGAATACTTGGCTCCAGCACAGGGGCGTTCACGCTCATTACGTATGCTTGTGAATAATGAGTACTGTGATAACCGTAAAGTTTGCACTGTTCCAGTTTTAGGAAACGTTGCCGCAGGTAAGCCTGTCTTTTGTGATGAAAATCACTCTGGCCATGTAACAGTTCCAGGAGTTATGCTCGCTGGGGGATACGACTATTTTGCAGTATACGTGAATGGCGACAGTATGTCAGAGGCAGGAATACTAGATGGTGACCTTGCTCTTATTCGTAAGCAAAATGATGCTCGAGACAATGAAATAGTTGTGGCTCTTATTGAAGATTCTGTTACATTAAAGCGATTTTTTAAAGAACCAGCAAGAATTCGCCTTGAACCAGAAAACAAAAACTATAAACCGATTTACTGCCAAGATATTCGTATTTTAGGGATTCTTACCAACATTATAAGGAATTATTAATGAGTAAAGATTCTCAAAATGCACAGGTGCCATTATGGCTTTTTTTAGGACCTGAAATTGGCAATAAAAATGACGAGATTCAAAAACTACGCACAAGGGTAAAAAAAGAAGTAGGTGACGTAGATGAAGATCAGTTTTATATGCATGAAACATCCCTAGCAGAAATTCTTTCACTTTTACAAAATGGCTCACTTTTTTCAGCAGGGCGTTTTGTTGTAATTCGAGGTGTGGAGTCAATAAAGAAAAAAGATGATATTTCCATGCTAGTAGAATGGGTAAGTGGCGCTGAAAAAAAGTCATTAGCTGAAAATACATCCTGGCTTGTGATGGTTTCTGATGATATCTCCGTTGACAAAAAACTTGAAAATATAGTTCCTTCTCAAAATAAAAAGGTTTTTTGGGAGATGTTTGAAAACCAAAAAACAGAATGGGTTAAAAACTGGTTTTCAAAAGAAGGTTTTTCCATTGACGCTGACGCAATTGATACCATTCTTGAGCTGGTAGAAAATAATACCGAAGCCCTACGCCTTGAATGCTCGCGCTTTCCATTATGCTTTGATAAAGGCCATCATATATCCACAGAAGATGTTGACACTGTATTAAGCCATAGTAGGGAAGAATCACCCTTTACGCTCTTTTCAAGTCTTTGCGATCTCGAAAAAAATCCATCTGATGCATTAAGCTCAGCATTAACAATACTACAACACATAAGAAACTCAAAAGAATCTTCTGCAGTGCAATTACTTGCAGCTCTATCGCATTGCTTTAGGCGTTTAAAAATCTGGCATTCGATACACGACGAACAACCACATCCTTCAGATTTTGATTTAAAAATTAAAGGTTTTTCGAGCAAAAAAATGCAATCTCAATATGCTGCTGCATCGAGAATTTGGTCTGCAAAAGAAACAATTCTATGCTTATCTCTTCTTTCAAAAACCGATATGCAAATTCGAACAACAGGGAATGCAATAGAAGAAGTTGCATTACAACAAGTACTGTATTCCCTATTAATAAAAAAGGGCCGCGAACTACAAAGCTATAATATCTAATATTTCTTTTAAATTCTTCAATTCTTCTGCAGTTAATGAAATGCCTTTGCTCATTTTTGCACCGTCAGGTGACCACGAACGTAAGTCGTATTTAGCTTCTCGACCTGCCCATGATACACTAGTAAGCTTTGTTTGCCAGCCTGACTTACTTGTAGAAAGAACGCCAAACTCTTTTTCGATGTTGAATGAAAAATTTCCTTCCATACCTTTCCTCCTTTATTAAGTACGTAATAATGCTTAAAAAGCATTCTACAACATATATGTATATTATAGTCGTTTTTATGCAATTTTAAAAGTTTTTTACCAAAAAAAACAAAAAAAAAGTTGCAATTATTTTCAATTTACTATAAAATATACATAGAGAATTTTATAAAAAGGGATTCTGGGTGCTTTTTACTTACTTGGGCAGTAATGCGTTGCATGTCAGTCAAGTATATAAAGT